>JAHECH010000419.1 GCA_024641835.1 Deltaproteobacteria bacterium | reverse complement strand
TCTGGTAGAGATCCACCTTTGTTTCCGCACTCCTCGAGCTGGCGATGATTCCCGTGAAAGGACCAAGCACGATAGCCATCACCACAGCCAAAAGGAAAATGGCAATCAGAATTTCCAGCAGGGTAAACCCCTGCTTCCTGACTCGTCGTGTACCCCTGTCTGTAGAGTTCACGGGCAATTACGACCCTTGTCTTCCCCTGGTGGGAGAACTTACCGTGCCGGGAGGCGTCATTGTCGAAGGATTCGCGGGTTGAGGTTCTTGTTTTCGAGAAAGAATATACTCCGTCAGCTGATATTCCCCGCCTTGGCGCATATACCTGTTGGTCACGGTAACTGTAACCTTGTTCCAATCCATTAGTGGCGTGGGCTCGACGGATATCTTCCACCCATAGTCCGGTGCAAGCTCGCTGAATTCTCCGGAAAGGAGCCTTAGGTTTTCTAGACCCTGAATTTCCACTTCTGTCATCTTGAACTGAGCCAGTTGGGCTGCACTCGTATGAGTGCGACTGGCGATGATCATTTCCACGGAATCGGCGTGCAGCTTCAACACAGCAACAAAAGCTGTGGCCAGGATTGCGAGAGCGACCATAACCTCCAGAAGGGTAAAACCACGACAGGATTTGACCGATCTTTTCACTCTCTAGGATACTCCACATCCACGTATTCATCGTACAGCATGAAGCTGCCCGTGTATGCGTTGATGATGATGGTCATCACATTTTCGTCCCTGCCGGCAATGTGGAGCACTGTCTCTTCGAATACTCCTTTTGGATTGAAGCAGGAGTTGAGGGTGCCGAATTTCTTCTTCGGAGAGTTGATATTGGATGCATCCAAAAACCGGATGCCCTCGGGCAGCTTTATAGGAGAAACGACAGGAGTGCTCTTAGGAGTCGTATCAGGTTCCTCGATCGTCGTTTCCTGGGTGCCGTAAAAGAGGTTGTTGTCGAGGTCGAAATGAAGAATGGTATAGGTGTTCGAGCTGATGCTTTTTGATCGCAACGTGTACACGGCGCATTTCAGAGACCTGGCAACACTTTTCAGGTCTGTCTGAAAGAGAAAATTCCCCAGCCTCGGCATCGCGAGAGACAATATGAGGCCCATAAGAAAAATGACCAGCGTCAACTCCAGGAGAGTAAACCCTTTCCTGTTCATTCGATCTCCCAACTATTGATATCCGCGTTATCTCCTTCGCCCCCCTTTTCACCATCCCTGGCGTAAGAACTGATATCGAAGTCTCCATGCTCGCCCGGGCACACATAGACGAAGGGGTTGCCCCACGGGTCCAGAGGCACCTTGACGCTCTCAAGATAGCCCCCGTCGCGCCAGCTCTTGGGCACGATCCCGGTTTCGGGTTTCTTCACCAGGGCCTCGAGGCCCTGTTCTGTGCTCGGATAGACGCCATTGTCCAGCTTGTACATCTTGAGCGCGGATTCGATGCTTCTGATTTGCAGCGCTGCTTTGGTTCTGCGCGCCTCCTCAGGCTTGCCCATGATCCTGGGCGCAATGAGGCCTGCCAGAATGCCGAGAATCACCATGACCACGAGAATCTCGATGAGGGTAAACCCGTGGTTTCCTGTTTTCATCATATCACCCTTCCCCTTCCTTCGGCTGCCGGCTGAATATCCGTGGCTCACCTCATCCATCATTTCACGAGTTGATTCATCTCAAATATAGGCAGAAGAATGGAAATCACGATGAAGCCGACAATGCACCCCATGAGGAGGATCATCAACGGTTCCACAAGGGACATGAGTCTCCTCAAAGAACTGTCGAGTTCCGCCTCCATGATGCTTGAAGCCCGGTTGAGCATTTCCTCCAGTTGACCGCTTTTTTCACCCACTGCGATCATGCTCACGATCACCGGCGGGAAAACGCCGCTCGCTCCCAGGGGCTTCGAAATCTCTGCGCCTTCCTTGATCTCATCCCTGGCTTTTTCCACTTCCGCCGAAATCAAGGTATTGTCGATGATGCTTTTCACGATGTCAAAAGAGGTGACCACAGGAACCCCATTGCCAAGCAGCGTCGCTAGAGTCCGGGTGAATCGGGTCATGATCATTTTCTTGTACTGGGTCCCAAGAATGGGTATCTTGAGTTTTAAGCGGTCAATCGCCGCCTTTCCTTTGGCTGTTCTGCGATAGCTTTTATAGGCCAGGAAAAGCCCGATCAAGGCGATCAGCAGATAAGGCCAAGCGAATTTGAGGAAACCACTCACACTGAGGAGGATCACGGTCGGCAAAGGCAAAGCCCGGTTCATCTCCTTGAAAATGCCGCTTACCGTAGGGATGACAAAGGTGACAAGAAAGAAGACGACCCCGGAGCCAACGATGAGCATCAAAGTGGGATACGCCATGGTCGCCGTGATTCGTGATCTCATTTCAATCTGCTTCTCAAGAAAATCGGCCAGCCTCGCAAGAACGATTTCCAGGCTTCCGGATTCCTCACCTGCCCTGATCATGTTGGTATACAGAGATGGAAAGTATTTCGGGAAGAGCCGGAAAGCATCTGCCAGGGAAACGCCTTTGTTGACCTCCTCTTTGATCACCGAAAGGACCCTCCTGACGGAGGACTTTTCTGTCTGCTGAATCACGATCTCAAAAGAGTCCACCACCGGCATGCCAGCCTGCACAAGGGCGGCAAACTGGCTGGTGAAAACCGAAATATCCCGCTTGTTGATTCTTTCAATGATGGTGGAGAAAGAGAGGGCCTGTTTGTTCTTCTCGACCGTGCTTTCCGTCGCTTCGTCGATCGTGAGAGGGTAAAGGGCCATTTTCTTGAGCACCTGGGCGGCAGAGATTCTGCTCTCCGCCTCCACAATGCCGCTCAGCTCTTTACCCTTCTCGTTTAAAGCCTTGTATTCGTAAACTGCCAATGGGATAACCCCACTTTTTCATCAGCTATTATTTATTCAAAATATCCTTATCTGTAACCAAAAGCAAGGTGATGAGAATTCAGTTGGAGGCGCCTTTGCAACCCCCTCCTCCCTCTTCGGAAAAGCCCGCTCAGATATCAATCAGAAGAGAGCTTCTTTTTTCCTACGGCAAAATCAAAGGCCTTATGTATGCAAAATTGAGGATAATTATACCATCTTGCGGCACTTATTTCTATCACAAATCGAGGAGCGATTGTGGGCATTTTCACATGTGAATTATGATTTAATACTTTGATTTTCGGCGATATCGTGGTAAATATCACTCAGTAAAGCCCCCGTAGCTCAGGTGGATAGAGCACCAGATTCCTAATCTGGGTGCCGCGTGTTCGAGTCACGCCGGGGGCACTTTTATTCCTTATGGGAGAACCTGTTGCCGTCGGCCAGGTGGGGCACCAGATCGGCCTCTCAAGGGTCGGGTGTTTGGTGCCGAGAAAAATAGGAGTTGACACTCGGATATTGAAGGCGTATTAAAAACGTTTTAGCTTCCTATAGGGGTTTGTGCGCCATGTATGCAATCATAAGGACGGGCGGAAAGCAATACCGTGTCTCCCAGGGCCAGGATATCAAGGTGGAGAAGCTAAAGGCCGAGGTGGGGGATAGCGTTATTTTTGATCATGTTCTTCTCGCCGGAGAAGGGGAAAATATCCGAATCGGGAACCCATATCTGGAAAACAGTAGGGTGATCGGCCGCCTTAGGCGGCATGGGAAAAACAGCAAGGTTGTGGTTTTCAAGTTCATAAGGCGAAAGAATTACCGAAGGACTCGGGGCCACAGGCAGGAATATTCCCTGGTGACGATCGAAAATATCGAAGCCTAGGCGAGGTCGAGGAATTACATTGAAATTCATTTCCAAGGGGAATTGAGGTATGGCTCACAAAAAAGCGGGTGGCAGTTCCAGGAATGGCAGAGACAGCGCCGGCCAGAGGTTCGGCGTCAAGCGATACGGTGGGCAGAGGGTCTTGGCAGGGAATATACTCGTTCGCCAGGTGGGCACGAAAATCCATCCCGGCGTTAATGTTGGAATGGGGAAGGATTTCACCCTCTTCGCTAAAATCGACGGTACCGTCACCTATGAACGTCTCGGCCGAAGCAGAAAGAGGGTGAGTGTTTACGCAGCCTAGATGTCTGCGGGAGACCCCACTCCCCGAGAATGGTCATGGACTTCTTGGATGAAGCGCGGATCACGGCGAAATCCGGTGACGGGGGAAAAGGTTGTGTCAGTTTCAGAAGAGAAAAGTTCATACCCAAGGGAGGCCCTGACGGAGGCGACGGAGGCGACGGTGGAAATGTCGTCATCCGGGGCACAACCAGGCTGAATTCCCTCATCGATTTTCGCTTCCGAAAGCGATTCAGGGCTCAGAACGGCCAACCAGGAAGAGGAAAAAACCAGACCGGGAAAAACGGACAGCATGTCACGATTGAGGTCCCTCTCGGAACTTTTGTGTATGATCCGGAGACCGAGGAGGTGCTTGCTGATCTCATCCATGATGGCCAGGAAGCCGTGATCCTGGAGGGAGGCAAGGGCGGAAAAGGAAACCGGCACTTTGCCACATCCACCAACAGGGCTCCCCGCAAAGCCCAACCCGGAATCCCAGGGCAGCAAAAAAAACTTTTTCTATCCCTCAAGTATCTCGCAGACATCGGTCTCATCGGATTGCCCAATGCAGGTAAGTCCACCCTTCTTTCACGCCTCACAGACGCCCGGCCGAGGATCGCGGATTATCCCTTCACAACCCTTGTTCCCAATCTAGGCGTATTAACCCTGAAGGATGGGAAAACCCTGACCCTCGCTGACATCCCCGGCCTGATCGAAGGTGCGAGCGAAGGCCGGGGCCTGGGGCATGACTTTTTGAAACATGTGGAAAGGACAAGATTAACCCTTCACATTCTGGACATGACGTATACGCCTACTCAGAATATT
>JAHECH010000418.1 GCA_024641835.1 Deltaproteobacteria bacterium | reverse complement strand
CCGGCCTTGCTTGTGAATACCGACGAGGATGTGAGCATTTGGCTTGCTTTTGGAGGGCACGGGCTCATACTTGAGACGATTGGTCGCAAGAGGTTTGCGAGGCTCGTTGAGCCAGAAGAGTCTGCAAAAGATTCGGGCGGCCTCGGTTTCCGCGGGGTATCGGGCTTGACTGAGCAGCACTTGCAGCACGCACCCGCGAAGAAACTCCGAATGGAGGTACTGACAAGAGATGGAAGACGATGTATAATCTGCGGCCGTTCGCCTGCATATTATGTCGATGTGGAGCTTCATGTACATCACGCAATACCCTGGGGTGAAGGTGGGATAACGGAAGCCGCTAATCTCATAACTCTGTGCAAGACATGCCACGACGGCCTGGAACCCCACGGTGACTTTCAGCTTACAGCCTTGTTACGTGAGAAGTACCCCAGGCCGAAACCAAGGTACCTCGATGAAATTGAAGATTACCAACATTGGGTCCGAAAGCATCTTGAGAAGGCAACCTAACCTCCGGGTGAACCAGGACTGGCTTTTCCGCTGGCGCTCAAAAGCCAGTCTGTTACCCGGCCCGTTCGGCAGAGAGGAGGAAGGCCGTGATCATCCGATGCATCACAAAGACCGTCAGCATAGACGCACCCGTTGAGCGTGTTTTCGCATACCTGGTGAATGCACAGAACTGGCCTCAGTGGGCCATCGTCAATATCAAGGCAGTCAGTCCGCGTGATGACGACTGGTGGGACATGACAACACCGGCGGGGCCCGCCAAGCTGCGCATCCGCGCCAACGGGATGCGGGACGGTCATAACTAAATAAGTATCTTGAGAATTGGATAAAGTTGGCCAGCGGTTAGTTATATATTTATGACCGTCCCATATTCTCACAAGTGGCCTATTTCAATTCTGCGCATTGTAAGGAATACCTAATGAGACGAAATGAACAGAGTAGAAAGGCATTGCTCAACAAGTCATTTCAGCGGACCGGCAAAGCCACCCCTTGAATTCCATGTTGGGCATCAACAAACTGAAGGATTAAGGGGTTATGAACATATTCATCTCTCACGCGGTTGCCAATAGAAATATCGCCCGATCCCTTGCTGACACACTGGAGGCGGCCCGCGAAGATGTAAGAACGTTCCTTGCCTCGCGTCCTGGGGACATCCGAGCTGACGAAGACTGGCTTAGCGGAATTGAACGTGCTCTGCAAGAAGCAGACACCTACATTATCCTTCTCACTCCTGAAAGCGTGTTAAGGCCATGGGTGAATTTCGAGTCTGGAGCCGCATGGTTCTTCCAGCGCCAGCTTGTTTTTGTTCGTATTCAAGCTCTTTCAACGGATGACATCCCTCTGCCAATAAACTCGCGGCAAGTTTACGCGCTCGACGATAAAGAACAGCTACTTGCCGTCTTTAAGGTCCTCGGATTGCCTTTGGCAAAACCGGAACTGACCGTTGCGCAGTTCGCCGACCAAGCCAATGCAGCCGTAGCCACGGGAGAGGATGAGGCAGCATGGGAAGGTATCCAGGTCGGCGGCGTCTTCTATGCTTGGGCCGGTTCCCTATTAGCTCTTGAAGACCGTGATCCAGTACCGCCTCCTGCCGGTCTGCTGAAGGAAATTGAAAGGCGCGGACTGAAGCCTCGATGGGCCAACACGAATCGAAGGAGCCATCACATGGAGCGTGGTCTCGCTCAAGTATTTGCGACAGATCGCAAAACTTGGCGACGTCCGGTAATCGACCAAAATCGCCCCCTGATGGTAGGCAAAGGTGCACCGTAAACACCAAGACCTTCGTCTTCCGGTAAGGATCGTAGGAGCCTTAAAAGTATGAAATTGCCCAACAACTTGATGCAGCCGACTCGCTACACTCGCGGCTGATTTTGTCGTTCACGCCGACGCTTGCGCGGCGGCGTGAATGGGCGCCGGTTTGCCAACCGGTTGTCCCGCCGCGCAAGCGCGGCAGAACAACGCGGTTGCACCTGACGTCCCCTCGTCCAAATAAATTTGGCCTCGGTTCCGCAGGTGAACCGGCGCCCATTGGGAGAAAATGAATCATGATGATATTCAGTCATCAGACGAGAGGCGCTATCGTGCAGGTATTGTCTGCAATTTCCACAGCATCAACCGAGACTTTCTTGTACAAACACCTTGGCGAGCTTGACGTGTTCTCCTATCTTCCGGCAGTAGCGTCTGCGCCATCGGAGGCGTTGAAAGCAATGCTGGCAGAGCTTTTGATAAACAACAAGATCTTATACAAAGAAGCTCCGGTAAAGCATGTATTCGTCAGCGGGGTTGAGGAGCTTAAGCGATGGGCGCTCCATGATGGTTGGACTGTCGAGGAAGACAGACTGGTGCGTCTAACGCCCGTTGCCGAAGAAGCAACAGGTATTCGAGACAAGTTTCTTCAGGATATTGAGATGAGCGGTCTCGATGGTGATAGCGCTATCAGGGTTGCTGTCGAGAACTCGTCAAAGGATTTTGTCGCCGACCCGCCCGATTTCAATGGGTCTACCACGAAAGTGCGTATTGCCCTTGAGACAGTGGCACGGCGCGCAGCGAAATCCGTCGCAGAGAGAAAAGGTGGCGGTTATCCAGAGGACTCTTGGGGAAAGGCCCTTTACTTTCTCCGCACCGCTGGTGTCATAGAGCCTCAAGAAGAGGAGATACTGGCAAGAGTGTATACATTCATCAGCCCAGGAGCGCATGTTCCGAAGGGTATCACGGAAGAAGAATGGGCACGACTTGCCCGAACGTTTGGGTTGAGTTCTGCCTACTTTCTTCTGCGGAAGTACGTGGCGTCATAAGTGGACCATGTGCATACTACTCCCAACAACGCCATGCAGCGGATCGCCGAAAAGTTGGCTCCCGCTGATGGCCGCGTTCACGCCGACGCTTGCGCGGCGGCGTGAATGGGCGCCGGTTTGCCAACCGGTTGTCCCGCCGCGCAAGCGCGGCAGAACAACGCGATTGCACCTGACGTCCCCTCGTCCAAATAAATTTGGCCTCGGTTCCGCAGGTGAACCGGCGCCCATTGCGCTAAATGGAGATGAATCTATGAATGAAGCTCCTAAATTGCAGGACTACATGCTCCCAGTCTTAAAGCTCTTCGCTGATGGCGGGGAGCACATATACAAGGAGATTCCAGCATATCTCGAAGCCAGATATGAATTGCTGGAGACTGATAAACCTAACAGAGCTAGGGTCATGATAAACAATACGATTGGTTACTTTGTAAAGGCACTCATCCTCGATAAAACAGGCCCCCAGAGGTTCAAAATAACTGATCGAGGCTTGGTACTACTTCAGAAGAAGCCAGAAAGCATCACCGTTCAAGATCTGAGGCAATTTGAAGAGTTCGATGCGTTCATCCAGAGTCGATACAAGAAAGCAGAAAAAGTCGATTCAGATAAGGCTGCGGGGAGCATCGTTCCAGAAGATGCCATAGAGTCCGCTTATCAGGTCCATAAAGACAATCTTGCGGACGAGTTACTTGAGAAAGTTAAACAAGGAACATGGAAGTTCTTCGAAATGCTGGTGAAAGATCTCCTTGTTGCCATGGGATACGGTGATCCTTATGATGAAGGCCACCTGACACAGAAGCCTGCGGATGGAGGGATCGATGGGATTATACAGGAAGACAAACTCGGGCTGGATATAATCTGCATCCAAGCGAAAAAATGGGAAAATCCCGTTGGACGTCCCGAAATTCAGAAATTCACCGGAAGTCTGGAAAGTAAGCACGCAAAAAAAGGCGTCTTTATCACAACATCGAATTTCACTTCTGAAGCCCAAGAATATGTGCAGGGAATAGAGAAAAAAATTGTCCTCATTGATGGTAAGCGCTTGAGTGAATTAATGATTGACTATGATGTCGGTGTAGGGACACTGAAAACCTATAAATTGAAACAGGTTGACAACGACTATTTCTTGATAGCTTAGGCAAATAGTGCAACCAAGGCATTCAGCGGATCGCAAAAAGCGCGCGCCCGCTGATGCCCACCGTTGAGGCTGTAGAAAAAGTAGTTTTGAGAGAAGAAAGTGCTTTCTCCGTTTATTGAGGAGTAGTACACTGGGTGTGCGGTTGCGAAAGGGGAGAGCATGGCACGATACAAAGAATACTCCTACCAACAATCCGAATTGATCCCGGTCTATTTTGAAGAACAGATTCTGCCGGGCACTTTTGAATATGGGCTGAACTACGTTGTAGATCACGAGCTTGACCTGTCGATATTTGAGGGAAGATACAGGAATGATGAGACGGGGGCTCCTTCCTTTGACCAAGCGATATTAATGAGGATGGAGATAGCGGACCCGGTGTTTGGGAATCTGAGGTGGAACCTGGGGCTGGACAGATTCACTCTGAGAGGGAAGGTTAAGGTGGACATCCAATGGAAGTTGTTTGCTATGGTACACAATATAGGGAAGATCTTGAGATACGGTATGGCCCCGGCATAAGGTGGGGAATGAAAGGAATACTGACCTACCCCTGGCAGTTATTCTGCGAACCCCTGAGCGATAGAACAACAACAGGGATTTGAACAAAAGAGGTCGTGCTCGTGGAAACCTGGCCCGGCGGGATGGCATGAGTGATCATTTTCGGGGTTTTTCTACGCCCTCGTTATGCGTAAATCAAACGGACGGTACCTACAAAGTAAAATGGAATGCTCAGATAGAATGCCTCCCCGGAGGTTATTCCAGTATGTGTCTCTGCTTGGCCCTGCGATATTCCTTGAGCGTTTGGTTCCCAAAGAGAAGCTGCAGGAGTACCTTCACTTCACCCGAACCAATGCCAGGGATTTCCTGTTGCTGCGGCTACTTACAGAAGTCCAGAAAGTGGGATTTGTTTTGAAACGCTGGAATGAATT
>JAHECH010000417.1 GCA_024641835.1 Deltaproteobacteria bacterium | reverse complement strand
AGGGAAACTTGCCCCCTCCACCGTTCCCCTCGCATGAGCTCGGGGCCGGGGCTTCCCCCACAGATAAGTCGTGAAAAGACGGCGCCCTCCCGCCAGTCACTTCAGAAAAAGCCCATGCCCCGCGCAGTTATGCCATGCAAACAATTTGTTGCTCCCAGTAGTAAGTCTCGCAATTGCTTGATAGGTGGACGTAATAGACAAAGGAGGAATCAATGAAAACAACGGTGGGTCTGTGGATTGACCATAGGAAGGCTGTTATCGTGGCTGTTACGGACAAAGCGGAAGAAATAAGGCTGATCATATCAAAGGTTGAAAAACAGCCCGGACGTTTTGCCGGTATACGTTCTAAGACTCCCTACGAATCACAGCTAGTGGGGGCAGATGATAGCCACCAGAAAAAGTTTACGGGACATCTCAACATTTACTACGATGCGGTAATTGCGTGTATTCGTGATGCAGAATCTATTCTGATATTTGGTCCTGGTGAAGCCAAGGGCGAGTTGAGGAAACGACTCAAGAAAAACAAACTTGATGGACGCATCGTCGCTATTGAAACAATTGACAAGATGACTGATCGTCAGATCACAGCGAAAGTTCGACAGTACTTTCAAGAAAATGACGGTCGGTTGTAGGGTCGAGATAGTACCAAGACGCCTTCACCCGAGGCCATCATGTGGCTCTCCGAACAAAAAAGTCTAACTCCAATTGTAGTACAAGCGTTCGGGGCGGGCGGGGATCCTCTTCTTCAGAGATCTGAGCGGACCTTCTTGAAATCAATAAACCCCTTTTCTATATCTGTGTGGATGAGCTGCACCTTAAGCCGGCTGCCCACGTCGACGCCTTCATACCCGTAGAGCAATCGACCTTCAGTGGGTGGATGAAAGATGCGCACCCATGTTCCTTTGTCGGCTGCGCCCGTGCAGATTGCGTCGAACTGATCTCCGATCCTCGAAGCCAGCAGCATAGCCGCAGCGGATTTGGCAACGAGTCGCTCTACCTTGTTGGCATCATCTTCCTTTTCTGTGCAATGCCGGGCTAGGCCCACCAGTTCCTCCCAGCTGTAGGACGTGGGCGACCCGGCCAGGGCTGCCTTCAGGATGCGCTGGGTAATCAGATCCGGAAATCGACGGTTGGGAGCCGTTGAGTGAGTGTAATCTTTGACGGCAAGGCCGAAGTGGCCGGGCACCGCCTCTTCCGGGGATTCGACGACATATTCGCCGGGGCCGAGCAGTTTGATGACGCTGAGAGAAAGATCGGGAAACCGGAGCGGGTCGCCTGCCTTCTGCGCAATCAGGAAACTCGCGAGGGCCCTCGAATCCGGCTCCGCTGGAAGCTGAAAATTGTGCTGGGTCGCGATCTCGACAATCCTGCCCCACCGCTTGGGAGAACGGACCATGCGCCTCAGGGAGGGTACTTTTTTCCCGTGGAGAAAACGCGCGGTCACACCATTGGCCGCAATCATAAAGTCCTCGATGATCTCTTTGGCCCGGTTCCGTTCATCCACCCGCAAGTCCTGGATCTCCTCTCCGGCAAAAACCGGGCGGGCTTCCAGCGTCTGCAGATCCAAGGCACCGTGCTCATGCCGCCGGGCTTTCAATCGCTGCGCCACCCGATCCTGGATACGGAGATTCTCTGCAAGCCCTGGGACAACCGCCACGGCCTCCGGCATGGGCCCTTTGCCTTCCAGCCAGGCCCCCACGCTGTTATAGACTAGTTTAGCTTGGTTATGGACCAAGGCACGATAGATATCCGAGCCATGCATCTCCCCCGCATCGCTGATCACCATCTCGACGACAATAGCGGGGCGGTCTTCGTGATAATTGAGAGAGGTGAGATCCGTGGAGAGTTTCTCCGGAAGCATGGGAAAGGTTTTAGCGGCTGTGTAGACCGAAGTCGTGTTCTGCCGGGCGTGCTCATCAATAGCCGAGTTCTTTCTTACAAGGGCATCCACGTCGGCGACGGCCACAAGTATCTTTACCGTCTTATCCGACAGGGTCTCTGCCACCGTCAGCTGGTCCAGGTCTAAGGAATCATCGTTGTCAATCGATGCCCAGAGCAGTTGGCGCAGGTCCTTCCTGGGAGATTCCGCCCCCCGATCGACCTGCTGAATCTTCTCCAACTCGTTAAGGGCAGTCCTAGAAAAATCGGGTAGAAAACCGCGTTCCTTCATTACCCGGCGGGCGATCCGCTCCAGGATACCTTTTCCTCTTCCATTCGGGGGGTTCAACATGGATTAATGATACTCCCTGTCTTTTTATTTTCTCGGCTTGTCGGATTATTCAATAAAAGAGGGTCCACTGCAAAACTGAGTTTGGCCATGTTTCATACGGAATGATTCCTTGAGTGATCATGTTATCTTGCTTGTTCCAGCCATGCGGTCTTTGGCGTCAGTGCCGCATATGCAGAGGTTAGAAAGGTTCCAGAGCCGGGATCAGTTTGCATTCAAACGCTGGATCTCTACGCGTGATTTCGCCAATCTTGCCGGCTCGAATCTGTATCGCCATTGCTCACTCCTTATATAGGTTGTCTTGAAGTTTAGCAATCTGTGTCGTGAGGCTCCCTTCGCACAGGACATTACCGAATTTCCTCAAAACCCACCGATCAAGGAATGATCTCTTTCTAATGAAAAAAGGACCGCTTTGCAGGCAACGAAAAATCGAATCGCGGTTAGCTGCAACACTCGGCTAGGGGCTCGGCTTAGCTTTTGCAATGCTGCACCGGGAAAAAGCGCTCCGATAAAAATCAAGACGCAAGGGGTTGTTTACCCTTGGACCCAGAGCTAAAGCTGGATCTGAGCGCCAAGTTCCACAACGCGGTTTGCGGGCAACCCGAAATAGGCCACCGGCGTTCCAGCGTTTCTCGACATATAGGCAAAGAGTACTTTGCGCCAGCGCATCATCTTCGAATCACCCGTGGTAAACAACGACACTCTCCCCAGGTAGTAGGTCGTCTCTGCTGCGTCAATCGGGAATCCTAATTTGGAGGCCAGCTTCATGATCTCTGGCACATTGGCCTCTGCATAAAGCCATTGTAGGCCACCACCCGATAGAAGCCCTAGGAGTGCGAAAATGCCCCCTTCACCGTGATTGTCCGCGAGCAGAATGAAGATCACATACTTGACACTAACAACGACAGTAAGTGACCAGAAGACAAGGGACATTGCCCCAAAGATGTTTCCCTGGGTAAGAGCAATGGCATGATGCCCATGAAAACACTCCCTGATTGCGTAGAGTGGGCTGGTGCCTATATCGCCATAAACCACACCAAGGGCACCGAGGGCGAGCACAAGGGCTTGGTTCTTGAGCTTGCGCTGAGGAGATTCTGTTTCATTGGTGGAAATGGAGCCGCTATTGCCAGGGTAGGGAGAAGTGTTCAAGAAACGCCTGCAAGAAGCCTCAAAGTCTAAAATTGAAGAACGAGCCTCGGTGGGACTCCGTTAGGTCCTCCTCGACGACCGGAAAGGTGACTGACGGGCTCGGACCGGAGTGGTTGACTTACGCTTTGAAGCGATACGGCCCAAAAACCTGGTTCCGGAGCTTGTGAGCATCAGGATTTGGCGATGCAAAATAATAGGACGCCCCACTGAGGCTGTCAAGCCCCTTCTGAATCGAATATCCATAGATTTAAATTCTAGATACCCGCGCCACCTCTAACGCCACAAAAGAGCCCAGGCCATTCAACCTGGGCGCTGTGTTGCCCCCGTACCGAGCCAACAGTATTTTAAAAATAGGGTCTTTTCTCTTATAGAATGCATGATTCACCCTATCGATTGATCCAGACTGGGGTGCTAAATCGAAAAATAATTAGGTCATGGTCTGAGAAATCAAGCTCAAGGCTCGTAAGAGATTTTCCACCAAGGACGAGGTTCGAATCATCCTTGGGTCATGCAAAGTTGTTCAAAGGAACTTCATGGGGGAAGATATGAGCCTTTCCCTCCGTGCAAAAAGTCATTTTCTGACCATTTGCGAGGTAATCAACAGTGAAAGGAAAAGTACATGAAAGCGCTTCTTGTATACCCTAAATACCCGGATACTTTTTGGAGTTTCAAGTATGCCCTGTCATTCATATCCAAAAGGGCCGTTCATCCGCCGCTCGGCTTGCTCACGGTTGCCGCCATGCTTCCTGGAGAATGGGAAAAAAGACTCGTGGACATGAATGTTGCCCATTTGAAAGACCAGGACCTTCAGTGGGCCGATTACGTCTTTATCAGTGCCATGGCTGTCCAAAAGAGATCAGTTCGAGAACTTATTTCCAGATGCAAGGAGTCGGGCGTTAAAATCGTGGCGGGGGGTCCGCTTTTTACTGCAGCCTGCGAAGATTTCCCGGAAGTGGACCATCTGGTACTCAATGAAGCCGAGATTACACTCCCGCCTTTTTTAAGAGACCTTGGTGATGGCAAGGCCAAACAGCTCTACACTTCCAAGTCCTTTCCCAATTTGGAGAAGACTCCGATCCCTCTCTGGGAACTTCTCGAGATGAAACGATATGTATCCATGAATATTCAATATTCCCGAGGCTGTCCCTTTAGTTGTGAATTTTGTGATATCACTACCCTTTACGGCCACAGGGCTCGAACCAAAAGTGTAAGCCAGGTACTGGATGAATTGGAGACCCTCTATTCGCTTGGCTGGAGGGGCGGTGTCTTTATTGTTGATGATAATTTCATAGGCAACAAGAAGAAACTTAAGGCAGATGTCTTGCCTGCCATGATTGACTGGATGAAGAAGAGGAAGTACCCCTTTAACTTTGCTGCGGAAGCGTCCATAGATCTCGCAGATGACGAAGAATTGATAAAACTGATGATCCGGACCGGTTTTGATAATGTTTTTGTCGGCATTGAAACGCCTGATGATCGGGCTC
>JAHECH010000416.1 GCA_024641835.1 Deltaproteobacteria bacterium | reverse complement strand
GGCGGACCTTATTAACCAACTCTGCTTTGCCCAGCGGTTGTGGAGAGAGCGGAAACGTGCTTCGATGCAAAAGGACTATGATAAAGTGAAAAGATCCCCAAGTACTTTCTCAGACATAAAGATTCGTCGGGCGAATATGACGGATATCCCCCAGCTTGTTGGTTTACTGGATATTCTGTTTAGCATAGAAGAAGATTTTAGTCCGAATCCGTTCGCCCAGCGAATCGGACTGGAACTTCTGCTAAAGGATGAGAAAGAGCGCTACGTGGCCGTCGCCGAACACCATGGTAAGGTTGTTGGCATGGTAACTGTCCAGCTTCGGATCAGTACCGCCAGCGGGGGCTACGCCGCACGTGTTGAGGACGTGGTTGTTTCACCAGGATACCGTAGACAACGTCTTGGTACGCTCCTTTTGCATGATGCTACAAGATGGGCTTACTCGAAAAAAGCGGTGAGGCTGGAGCTTCTTGTAGATAAGGACAACATTCCCGCCCTTTCCTTTTACGGCAAAAATGGCTGGCAAGGAACAAATCTCATTTTGTTACAGAAATGAGCATGGCACTGTTCCGAACAGATCAAGAGAAAAAAGATGTTCGTTTAAGACACCCGTATTTTGACATCCATGTGGCGCCAGTCGCAATAAAAAGCTTCGCAATATTGATCATCGGGGACATGACACATTGGGCGCAGCAGAATTATAAAAGGAAGTTCTAAGACAAGACACTATGTCGGATTGAGATATGTCCCTTTTCAAAGATCGTTGACTACTTGGCAAAAAACGAGATCAAAAGAACACGATGAGTGAATATTTTAACGCCTGCAAGTGTATTGCCCGACCAGGAGAACGCCAGATAACGGCTTCCAAATGAAACCCATCGAGTGGGCGGGTAGAGGCCGACTGCGACTTCCAAAATGATCTTTTCGTCCCGGTTTTCTGAGGATGTTCATTTATTGGCTAAATGTTCTACGGAAACAGATTCCATGATACCCACGGCATGAGGGAGCGCTTCTGAGCTGGCGGACAGTACAGGATAGATACCTGATGCTACTCTCCGGCTGGACCGCTTGATTCTGACAATTCTTTGAATCTCACTTATTCAAGTGTTGTGTTGGTAATGGATCGTTTTTCGGACAAGCCAGATTTAAGACTTCCAAATGCACGGTGAAATTCTACCGTGCTTCACATTCTTTCATTTACTGTGTGAAGTCTCAACCAAAGGGTGCCTAAGAAACGGCAGGGATCAAAGTCCATGTTTGCGATATCTGCTCTTGATCTCAGGTCTAGTGGAAGTTCTGATATAGACAGGGTATATGAGGTGGAGGCTAGTCTTCAGAGCGATAAAACCAGAAAATGGCGACCACAACATCTGGTACACGGGCCTTTCATGGACTTTCGACCGAGGGCTTTCCAATACTTCTACCTATGGAGGACCCAAACTTTCAAGATTACAGCTCCTAATCGATCGTTTCCAAACCTTTGGTATGAGCGCTTGCGATACGCAAGTGATCGCAGTGGCTGAAAGATTTTTGATCCGATCCAGGCGACAGGTTTCTCCGGGACAGGTCTTCGTTTTTCGCTCTTCGCTCCATGCTCTCCTTACGTCAGGGCCTTGACCATCAGGGAGAAGGCGACAAAGGTGCCCACAGCGCTCCCGGTGTTCGTCAGAGCGACGACAAGCAGAATGCGGGTGATCTTATTCCTCCAGAATCCCTTTAAAGAAGAGATGTCATCCAGGAGATTTTCGAAATCCTTCACCTTGGGCTTTCCCAGAACCGCCTCTACGAGACCGGCAATGAACCCGACCTTAATCATGGGGTTGAAAGGGGTGAAGGGAGCAGCGATAACGGCGGATAGAATTGTCAGAGGATGACCAAAGGCCAGGGCTGCACCAAGACCCGCCAGTGTAGCCTTGGCCACGATCCACCATCGGATCATGTCGGCGGCTGCGACCCTGCCCGCGGTAAGAAAGCCGACAACGATGAGTCCCACGATGAGGACGGGCAAAATCCATTTAAAGAGATTGAAAGATTTCCCCCTAGGAGGCATCATCTCCAGGGATGCCATGTCAATCGGTTTCTCCCAGTAGCTTTGAATTCCCGGGACATGACCAGCCCCTACAACTGCGATGATCCTTTTGCCCGGTGCATTCCTGATCTTGTGGGCCAGGTACTGGTCCCTCTCATCGATCAGGATGCGGTGCAACTCTGGAAGGGATTTCCCCAATTCCGAAAGGAGGGATTCAAGCACATCCCTTTTCTTCATTTCCTCAATTTCCTCTTGCCTGATGGTGTCCACCTCCCACACAGAAGCAAGGAACTGGTAAAGGAGTTTCATCTTCGTCCATAGACCCATGAGGCGCCAGGCTCTTGATAGGGTGATGCGTATATCCCGGTCCGCCAGATGGATGGAGGCTCCTACAGCTTCTGCCGCCTGAATGGCTCGCAGGAACTCTTCCCCCGGCTTGATCCCCAGCTTCCGGCCTATCCTTCGCTGGTAGCTGGCGAGCATGAGGTTCAAGAGCAAAAGGGAGGCTTTTTTCTCCTTAATGACCTTGATGAGGTCTGTGTTCTGCCACTGCTTCTTTTGGGTGATGGACTGATACCTGGCCTGGCATAGTTCCACGCAGACCGTATCCGGTTTTTCCTGCTCAATCACCAGACCGACCAGATCCGCGCTCTCCTTGGAGACATGGGCTGTCCCAATGAGCGTGAACTCTCTATCCTCATAAGCAAGTCGATGGATGTCCTGGTTTTCCGTCATAGTTTTTTGTTGAAAACCGAATCTTCCCGCCGATCCTAGAAATTCAGAAAGGCGAATAACCTCTCACGGCTGAAATCAAAGGGCATCTCGTAATGCCGTCACGAGATGCCCTTTCAAACTAAATCCCCGGTCAATTAGAGTTTGCTCACGTTCTTGGCTACTGGCCCCCGGTTGCCCTGCTCCACATCAAAACTTACCCGGTCGCCCTGAGCCAGGGTTTTGAATCCGGATGACTTGATGGAAGAGTAGTGAACAAAAATGTCCGGGCCATTTTCCTGCTGGATAAAGCCAAATCCCTTCTTGTCGTTGAACCATTTCACAGTCCCGTCCGCCAAAGCGCTAACCTCCTCAAAAAAGTTATCACCAAAGCCCCAAGCCGATGGTCGCCACCCTGGCAAAGGACATCATCCTTCCTAGAGCAGCCAACGCCTCCATGCGGGCAATCCCCAGACCGGCTGAAACATATGACATCCCTTTGTGAAAGGTCAAGGAAAAAGAAGATGACTAGTGTAACGTCCCAGAAGTTCCTTTACAAATAACACAGAGGATTATGCCAAGGTATTTCTGGGACATGACACTACCTCGCCTTTTTGGCTTCTGTCTCTCCTTCAAACCTTTTCAGCTGTTTCTCGTAGTAACCCCTTCCCTCAGAGGCGAGGGAGATCGCTTCTTTCGTCGTTTTCACGGCCTCTGCTACAAACCCATTCGCATAAAGAGCTTCCGCCAACGTGTCAAGAAACATGGCCGATCGTTCAAGGGCTACCGCTCTCTTAGCAAGAGTGAGCGCCTTCTCCTTGTTTCTCAGTTCCGCATCAGGCGCTGTCACCAAAATCCAGGCGAGATTGTTGAGGGCTATTGGCTGGTTCGGGTCCAGGCTCAGAACCCGCTTATAGGCCCTGATGGCCTCCTCGTAATTTCCTATCTTGAGGTAGAGGCCGGCAAGGTTCTGATAAAGCGACACGTTGTCGGGTTCTTTTTTCGCTTGCTCCTCGAGAGCCCTGGTAACCAGATGATAGGTTAACCTCTCTCTGGCCGGGGCGAAGTTGACCAGATATCCGAGAGAGATCAACAGGACAACATAAATACCGAACGATATGGCGACGAACCGGTTGTGTTTCTTCACCAGCCCTGGATCGCTTGTGGAACGCCAGAGGTACTCAACCCTCTCTTTGATGCTGAAGTGATGCCAACTCGGCAAGTCTCGTATCTTTCCACTCCGCGCAGCTATCTTCTCAAGGGAACTGATCGTTTGCCTCGGGCTGCCCATGACAACGGCTGAGTAGAGATCTGCCTGGCGCTCAAAATGGCGCATGAAGAATCCCATGACGTACCGGAAATAGATGACCATGGTGAGAAGAATAGGCACGGACAGCATCAGGCTAAAGAGCGTCGAGGCCTCTGATTGCGCGCTTTCCATCAACCCCAAGAGAGAAGGTTGGGTCAGCAGAGCGTACTGAAAAATATCGAAGAGCCCGAACGAAATGCCCACGAAACCGAAGAAAAACAGGACATACCAGAGGAGGTGTCTGTACTTGGCATGGCCCATTTCATGGGCTAACACCGCCCGGAGTTCTTCCTTGGAGAGGATCTCCATGAGGGCATCGGTGATAAGAATATAACGATACCTGGGTACAATCCCCATGATTCCGGCCGTCATCATGCGGCCTTCGAAAATGGGCCATCGCAAGAGTTGGCGATACCTGAAACCCTTTTCTCGCAAAAAACTCTCGAGATCCTCCACCTTTTCAGAACGATGAAAAGGCCTGCACCCCCACCAGTACTGAATGAGCTTCGGCATAAAAACCATGAGAATCACGAGAAAGAAGCCGAAGAAGACCAATTGGTCCCCCAGTTCGTTGAGAGGACCCTCAGGATTGGACCATGGGATCAGGAGGATAAGATCATAGGCAAGAGAAAGAACGACCCATGGAAAAAGGATGGGTATGCTGAACTTGAGATTGGAGACGATGAAAGGCTCTCTTTTGATATCCTCTCCGAAAACGAGGCGGTACGCGGAATAAGAGAAATACCAAATGGTCACCAGGTAGGAGACGAAGACCATCACAGCCACGATCCCCTGCAACACGGAGAATGGCCTAAATCCCG
>JAHECH010000415.1 GCA_024641835.1 Deltaproteobacteria bacterium | reverse complement strand
GTGAGCTTGAGCGAAGGAGCGGCAGCAACTGAGCGGGCGAGAGATAAAAATGACCGAGTATTTTGCAGGCATTGACGTGGGCTCCACCATGACCAAGGCCGTCATCCTTGAAAAGGGCATTACCCTTGACAAGGGCATTATCGCCTCTATCATCGGGCCTACCGGCCCTGAACAGAGAAGGCTAGCCAACAGGGTCATGCAGAAAGCTCTGGATCAGGCCGGTCTCGCCTTTGAGGCCATCACTTATGTCGTCTCCACGGGCTACGGAAGAATCAACGTACCCTTTGCAGACAAGCAAGTGACTGAAATCAGTTGTCATGCCAAAGGCGTGGCCAGCCTTTTTCCCAAAGCCAGGACGATCATCGATATTGGTGGCCAAGACAGCAAGGCGATCAACGTGGATGCTACAGGCCGAGTGACGAACTTCATCATGAACGACAAGTGTGCTGCCGGGAGCGGCAGGTTTATCGAGGTCATTGCCGACAGCGTCGGGTTGCCACTGCACGAGGTGGGAACGGTTTCCCTGCGAAGCGTAGCCCCAGCGACGATCAGCAACATCTGCACCATATGGGCGCAGCAAGAAGTTGCATCCGGTTTGGCCGAAGGAGTCCCCATCCCTGATCTCCTTGCCGGTGTCCTGCGATCGCTCGCAGACAGGGTTGCTCGGATGGTAAGACGCATAAAGGTGGAAAAAGAGGTGGTTCTTACGGGCGGAGGCGGGAAAAACAAGGGTCTTCACCACGCCCTTGAAGAGCAACTGGGCTGCGAGATTCTGCTCCCTCCCGAGCCCCTGATCACCGGAGCCCTCGGCGCTGCACTCCTGGGGAAAGATATGGCAGAAAAACCCATCAGGAAGAACCAGCCCCTTCAAACGAAACCCCGGGTGCTTGAAACCGTCCAGATTCTTTAAAACATGGTGGGAGCATCGCGCAGTCCCGTCAAAAGCATGTAGATGCCTCAACTCCAACGAAACTTGACCAATGGATCTGCAACTGCGCCCAAGCGCAGATCTGTCAGACATATCGCAGGTTTTCTGGCCAGCTGATATCCTGCGGGTCTGAAAAGGTATCTCAAGCCGAGGCTTCATCACATTTGCATGAAGGGATATGGCCCTCACCCGGTTAGGTGCCAAGGCAACCGCCCAACCCCTCGCCTGTTTCGTTCGTTAGTGCTGGCTCACATTCCCGATTTGACAAAAAGACGCCATCCCCTTAGAATGCAACAGAAATGCACTTTGATCTTAAGAGGTTATCATTCCTTTGACATGGAAAACAGAGCGTCCGGCCAGATGCAGGCCCTCACTCTTCCCTCCCCTTCAAAACAAGGCGAAGATACTATGTCAACAATTCCGGGAGGTCCCCACTATCCACACATTGATTATGTAAACCTGACGGCCACTTTGCTTTCAATAATGGTAATGAGACGTGCCTAACGAAGGTAAGCTAACGGGTATCAGGAGCTGGCCCAAAGATGACCGTCCCAGGGAGAAGCTGCTCAGGAAAGGCCCTGGGGCGCTCAGCAATTCGGAGCTTCTGGCCATCCTTTTACGCACCGGCGTTGAAGGCAAGAGTGCTATCGATCTGGCGCGCCAGATTGTCGAAAAGTTCGGTAACTTTCGGAATATGAGTCATACGGATATGCGCGAGTGGAAGGAAATAAAAGGGCTGGGTCCGGCTAAGCTCGCGCAGATCATGGCCGCGCTTGAGATCGGGCGGCGGTTCCGGGAGGATGAGGCGCTCATCGTCAAGCAGAAGATTGCCTCTGCCCAGGACATCATTGAGATTATCCTGCCGCAAATGCGCGACCTCAAAACGGAAGTGTCGAAGGTGGTCTATTTGAATAGTGATAACAGAATCATCGACATCAGCGATGCGGCCTTGGGCACAGTCAATCACGCCATGCCCATCATCCGTGAGATCTTCCATTCAGCACTGCAAAAATATGCAGCGGCAATTATCTGCATCCATAATCATCCGAGCGGCAGCATAACCCCGAGTCCGGAAGACAAAACATTTACCATGGAACTGACCGCAGCAGGAAAACTCATGGGGATAAACGTGCTCGATCATATCATAATCGGCGGAGATTCTTTTTACAGTTTCGCCAATGACGGAGCGCTGGGGTAGATATGGCCAATCAAGACCCGGAACAAAGAGCACGCGACAACATTGACAAACAGTTGAATGTTTGCGGCTGGGTGATTCAGGATAAGAAGCAAATGAACTTAAAGGCTGCACTGGGCGTGGCTGTACGGAAGTACAACACGCAGGACGGAAAAGAGCTTGATTATGCCCTTTTCGTTGAGGGAAAGCCTGTCGGAGTCATTGAAGCAAAGGCCGAAGACAAGGGGTATCAGCTTATCCAGGCGGAAACCCAATCCAAAGACTATGCCGACAGCAAACTGAAACACCTCAACAATGAACCGCTGCCCTTTGTGTTTGAAAGCACCGGCGTCCTGACCCGATTTACCGATTACCGCGACCCCAAGCCGCGCTCCCGATCTGTTTTCACCTTCCATCGACCGGAAACCTTTCGGGAATGGCTGAAGCAGGGCGTCTCTCTGCGGCGAAGTGTTTTAGATATTCCATCTTTAAATAAGAAGGGGCTTCGGGATTGCCAGATCATTGCCATCAACAACCTTGAAGATTCCTTCCGCAGCAATCAACCCAAGGCCCTCGTTCAGATGGCCACTGGTTCAGGAAAGACCTTTACAGCCATTACGGCCATTTACAGGCTCCTGACCTACGCCAAGGCCAAGCGGGTGTTGTTTCTGGTGGATACAAGAAATCTCGGCGAACAGGCCGAGCAGGAATTCATGGCCTATGTTCCCAATGATGACAACCGCAAGTTTTCCGAGCTGTATGGCGTCTACCGCCTGAAATCAGGCTTTGTGCCCACCGATAATCAGGTCTACATAAGCACCATTCAGAGGCTCTATGCCATCCTGAAAGGTGAAGAGCTGGATGAAAAGGCCGAGGAGACAAACCCCGGCGAAATTAGATGGGAGAAACGTCAACCGGTACCGGTAGTATATAACCCCAAATTGCCGGTTGAGTTTTTTGACTTCATCGTCATCGACGAATGCCACCGGAGCATTTACAACCTCTGGAAACAGGTACTGGACTACTTTGACGCATCTTTGATCGGCCTCACCGCCACTCCCGACAATCGGACTTTCGGCTTTTTTAATCAGAATGTGGTCAGCGAATACACCCACGAACAGGCCGTTAGCGACGGCGTCAATGTGGGGAGCGACGTTTATCTCATTGAAACGCGGATCACGAAAAAGGGAGCCAAGATTTGGAAAGGTCAGTATGTGGACCGCAGGGAAAAGCTCACCCGCAAGAAGCGCTGGGAACAGTTGGATGAGGATGTTGTCTATTCCAATAAACAGCTCGACGATGAGGTGGTCAGCCCCAGCCAGATCCGCACGGTCATTCGAACCTTCAAAGAGCACCTGCCGGAGATGTTCCCTGACCGCAAAAATGAGAAGGGCGAGTTTGAAGTACCCAAGACATTGATATTCGCCAAGACCGACAGCCATGCGGACGATATTATTCAAATCGTGCGGGAAGAGTTTGGCGAAGAAAACCGTTTCTGTAGAAAGATCACCTATAATGCGGAAAACCCGAAAGGTACCCTGGCCTTGTTCCGCAACGACTACTATCCTCGCATTGCCGTTACCGTTGATATGATCGCCACGGGCACCGACGTCAGGCCCCTGGAGTGCCTCCTCTTCATGCGGGACGTCAAAAGCCGCAACTACTTTGAGCAGATGAAGGGTCGGGGCACACGGACTATCACCCTTGATGACCTCAAGAAGGTGACGCCTTCCGCCGGATATACCAAAGATCATTATGTGATTGTCGATGCCGTGGGAGTCACCACGAGCCTCAAGACCGACAGCCGCCCTTTGGAGCGAAAGCCCGGTGTACCGCTCAAGGATTTGCTGGAAGCCATTACTGTCGGTGCGCGAGACGAAGACCTCTTTACTTCCCTGGCCAATCGTCTTACCCGGCTGGAAAGGCAGCTTACGGATAAGGAAAAATCAGCCTTTGTGGACAAGGCTCACGGAAAGACCCTCACTCAGGTCGTCAAGGAATTGCTGAACGCCTATCATCCCGACACATTGGAAGATTTGCGCCTGAAGGTAGAGCAGGAGAATCCGGAAGCCGCACCTGACGAGAAGGCGGAGAAGCTGAGAACCCTCACCATCGCGTTGCAGAACCTGGCCGCAAGCACCTTCAACGGTAACCTTAATACATACATCGAGAATGTACGCAAGACCCACGAACAGATCATCGATACGGTAAACATCGACAAAGTAACGGGTGTGGGCTGGGAAAAAGATAATAAGGACAAGGCCCGGGAACTGGTAGAAACATTCGCCGACTGGATCACCCGCCACAAGGATGAAATCACGGCCCTGGAAATCTTTTATGATCAGCCATATAGAAGGCGGGACCTGACCTTTAAGATAATCAGGGAACTGGTAGACACCATTGTCGCCGACAAGCCAACCCTTGCTCCTCTTGGCGTGTGGCGGGCTTACGAGTTGCTGGAAAAGGTCAGCGGCCAGCCAAAGAACGAATTCGTGGCCCTCGTCTCTCTAATCCGCAAGGTGGCGGGCATCGATGCGACACTCACTTCCTACGACAAGACAGTGGACAGAAATTTTCAGAACTGGGTGTTCAAGAAACAGGCAGGGACCCTCAAATTTACAGAAGCCCAGATGCAGTGGCTCAGGATGATCAAAGACCACATCGCCGCCTCGGTCTCCGTCAGTGTCGATGATCTGGACTACACGCCCTTTGTTGAAGACGGCGGCAAAGGGAAGATGTGGCAGCTCTTCGGCGATGAGTCGACAAATGTTATCAACGAAC
>JAHECH010000414.1 GCA_024641835.1 Deltaproteobacteria bacterium | reverse complement strand
GATTCCATGAGAAAACTGCGTTCAACCTTGACAAAAAATAAGGACTCTGAAAAATAGGAAACTCCAGCGTCGCTACGCTCCGATAAGCCTGGACGGTTCCCTTCGGAACACCTGGACGCTTTCCTCCGGAACAGATGGACACTTTCGCCGGAATAGGCAGGTATACAAAAATTTAAGTTTACGATAAGAAAACCGAACTTAGAGCCGACGAGATAATACCCATTTTTTGGCCTATTCCCTGCCGCTCAGAGCGGTGATATCAATGCGGAAGGAGCAAGTATCAGCCGGGGAGAAAACCTTTGATATGTCTGACGATCCGCGCTTTTAGCTGATCCTTGATATTTGCTCTCCTCGCCAATTATTAATATTTCCAAGCCGTAAGATATCCGAGAGATACCGCTATAATGGCGTGTTTGGGTGAGGCCAGCGGAACCTCACCCTTGGCTTGCCTTACGAATAAAGGTTATCAATCCACCTGATCGCCTCCGTATCACTGACTTTTCCCAGATAGCGCTGGGTCGTGGACAAATTGGCGTGTCTCAGAATCACTTTGCTAACGATCTCCACCGGCACGCCGGATCGGGATGCATGAGTGGCAGCGTGACGCCGCAAATCGTGGGGCCTTAGCTTGATGCCTACCAGATTTCCCGCCTTCTTTACCATAGAAAGGGGTCAAGTCTGCCCTTGACTCATTCCTAACACCCTCATGCATCTTCTCCCAGGATATTATTTTGCAGATAGCTTGCCACTATCCAAAAACCATGGCCCAAAGCAGATGCGGATGCTAATCGGCTGGCCCAACTGGCATCCTCTCAAGTGCGTCTATGGACTGCGTGAAGCGCGTAATGGCATTCAGTATGTTGGCGCCTGATTGTGCAAGGAGGAAATTGAGGAGGCTAAGCCCATCTGGTGAGTAAGCACCCGATTGCACCATGAATATCAAACCGGACATTTCCCTGGTTTCCTTGTTCAAAGCTTCTCTGAGGCTCGATAACAGCACGGCACTTTCTGGGAGATTGGCGGTGTTACGCAAGGCTCTTTCGAGACTCTCAACCTCTTTCTTTGTAAATGCTACACCCGCTTCTAGCCTATGGAAAACCTTTGCCACTCCGTCTCGGAGCTCTTGAGATATCCCAAGGGCCGGCAGTTCTTTATTGACATAGTTGATATTTCCCTGAATGTTCCGCAACTCCTGATAAAGGAAAAAGACTAATTGTTCAATCCCGTCATTTTGCCCTATTCTCTCTTTCATTTCTTCCACTTTCCATTATCTAGCCCTTGAGTGCCCTTCCCTCTTCTATTCCATAGATCTAAAGGGGCGTTCTGTAGACTGCCCGGGGGTCTCAAAAGCACAATCTTTTTCTTCCACTAATTTTCTGAACCCACATTTCGGTTACGTATCGAAATCATAACCGAGAGATCACGGGGGCAGGCTATAGACTCGCGAAACAAATCGTTAACATCGGCAATAACCCGCTGGTGCACAGCAAGCGAAGAGCGGCTGTTAAACGGTCGGATTGATTGCCATGTTAACCTAGGATTAATGGCACGCTAAGCCATGCTCCTACCACAGAAGGAATACTCAGCTCATTCGAATTAATTTTTTTCCAACATCTATGCCTTGCCAAGTCGTCTCTCATTATGGCTCAAGACCAAATTAATGGCATTGGCAGCGCTAGTAAAAGAGTAATAAATCGGCAACTCAGAGGAGACACATTTTTGTAAAAAGGAATAGTCCTTTTTTACCTGTTCTGGCGAGATATCTGTTTGGACTACGATAGCTATTGGCTTCAAGGCTGCTCTGCTTTCTGCCAGAATCCCATCAATGATTTTACGCATGCGGTCCATTTCATTTAGTTGGATCCAGGCGAGGTCTAGGAACCAGATTAAGAAGTCAATCCCTTCCCATTGGGAAATAATGCGAACAGTTCTAAGCAGGTTTTCAGGTTCCGTCATGTTTTGTGAATAGTCTATAGGATTTCGCAAAATATTTCCTGCAAGCGGCGTAAATTCGCGTATCCAATTCCTTATCTCCTGAGGGAGCGGTGGTACGCTTAGCCCGCTCCTTTCAAATTCATCAGCTATAAGAACGCTGGATCCACCGCCAGCACCTATCAATGCAACCCTCCTGCCCCTAGGATCAGACATGAACCTTAGCGTGACCAGTGAATCGGCAAATTCTTCAAGCGAGTGGACTTGAATTATGCCCAATTGCTTACAGAGTGAATCCCAGATCACTTCACTTCCTGCGAGGGATCCCGTATGGCTAGCAGCTGCCCTGGCACCCCCTTCAGTGATTCCTCCTTTGAGCAGTACTACGGCCTTTTCTTCTGCTGCCTTATGCAGCGTTTGGCGGAACCTTCCACCGTCCTTAACTCCCTCAATGTATAAACCAATTATCTTAGTTTCGGAATCAGCCGCGAGATATTCTAGAAAGTCGCTTTCGTTTAGATCACAGGCATTGCCATAGCTTATGACTTTGCTAAATCGAACGCCCCGTGACATTACTCGACGGATCAGACCGCTAGTATTACCGCCGCTCTGGCTAATAAATCCTACCGGACCGCTTTCCTTTGGAAAATCTGTGTTGAAAGACATGCGTGATCCAGGACAGTAAATGCCCATGCAGTTGGGGCCTATAATCCGAATCCCAGTTCTTCGAGAAAGATCAGCTAATTGAGCCTCCAACCTCACTCCCTCTTCTTCACCGGTCTCACTAAAGCCTGCGGTACAAAAATGTACTGCCTTCACTCCTTTGTGAGCACATTCCTCAATAAGTCCTGAGGCCGCTTTGGCCGGCACGGTGCTGATTACATAATCAACATTTTGGGGGATATCCGCAAACCTTCGATAGATCTTGATTCCGCTGATCTCACCGCCCTTTGGATTCACTAAGTAGAGCGGACCTTCAAATTGAAATTCGCGGAGAGAGTCTAAAAAAGTTCTAGTCCAGTGCTGAGGATTATCTACCGTAACCCCGGCGAGCGCAATAGAAGTGGGGTAGAAAAGCGGTTGTAAGCTCTCACCTTTAAAATTAGACATATTTCCTGACCGAGATCCTTTCTCCAAAAACCGGGTGATCAGACGGGATGCAAAAATTGAGTGTTGTTTAACGTTCTTGTTCACCTATGATTAATGCATGGTCCCAGGATTTTCAAGACAAAAACCTCATCTATAAAGCGGTTCAAGATCTAGAAGTGACTCGAAGACGCGCCGAGGCTTGGAGGAAGACTGGTTTGGAGCGAGACGTAAGTACGAATTGAATTTTTTCCACGGAGATGGACGGAGAACTTAAATACCTTTGGCGATAGCTGTTATCATAAAGGGTTTTCGATTAACACTCCAAATCCATCGTGAGGAATGCAAAGTCGCGGGTTACACTTGCCCAAATGAACATTCGGCTTCCACCGTTGCAAGAATAAGCTTTCTTGGAAGACAGCTTTTTCCAGCCTGGCGGCGGCTTCCTGATTGGTGGGTTTCATCAGGTGGGCGTACACGCTCAAGGTCACCGTTGGCCTCGAATGCCCCAATTGCGTCTGGATGTACTTCAGGTTCTCCCCTTGCTCAATCAACAAGCTAGACATATGCGTGCAGAAGCCGCGCGCTACCAGCTTGACAGGGATGATGACCTGCCATAAAATGCCTTTAAGACTCTATTCAAAGATCCGACTTGGTCCTAGGGGGACGAATATGAAGAATGATTTTATGGAAAGGATCTTTTCTCACCCTGATCTGAGAGGCGGTGAGCCATGCATAAAGGGTACGCGCATCCCAATAAGCATGATTGTCGCAAGCATGGCGGAGGGTTTGACGAGAAAGGATATTCTCAGAGAATATCCTCAGCTCAAGGATGAGGATATCACTGCGGCCCTGCTTTACGCCTCTGAGTCGGTGCACCAGGAATCGATCTATGGGCTGGGTGATTCACCTTGAAGATAAAGGTAGATGAGGATTTGTGATGTGGGACGTTGTTGACTACGTCGACTTGGTCCTCCCTAAGGTTTCCCCTTCCCTATTTCTTCTTGACCGGCTTGCCATAGCGTGTCGCTGACTCTTTGACTTCAAAGCCGATTCGCTTCCTACGGGAGGAACGGATCATCCATTTGCGAATAAGCAACCACCATTACATGACGGCTTTGAGATCGTCTTATTTCAAGCAACTAGCCAGCATCCCCAGACTTTGGCCCAGAAAAGAAAGTGCTACAGCCACTGCTAGCCTATCGAAAGACTTCGCCACCCGGTCTCGGAGCTCTTGAGATATCCCAAGGGCCGGCAGTTCTTTATTCACGTAGTTGATATTTCCAAAAATGTTCCGCACCTCCTGATAAAGAACGAGGAACAATTGATGTTCAGTTTGTACTTTACCGGAATTGTGCCATCTCTTCAACCTGGTTTATTCGTCCCAAATCCACTACCAGGTTTCTGAGTCGAAAAAGCGATTATAGCCCATGTTTCGGCCTCATTTTCTATGCCTTCGCGAACCATAATCAATTCGTTACCATGGCCCGACCCCAGACCACAGACCAAGAGCGTTTGAGATGAAACCCGCGTCCCCGATTTCCTAGAAATCAACCATGCCCTTGACAAGAATTGCTCCGTTGTGATACGAGTGAGTGCCCTCCAACGAGAATACCAAGAACCGGAATGACAACGGATTGACACGGATGCTCCATAAGATTGAAGGAAAAAGGATAGCCTATTTGCTGCCCACGGGCTGTACCGGAAAGCTCTCCGGCGAGCTCGCCCGGAGGGAGAAGGTCCTGAAGGCCATTGCTTCTCCCGACACCCGGATCGATATCTTCGGTCTTGAAAAAGATCCATCCAAGAGTCATCTCTACACCAGCCAATCCGATTACGACGGCGCCCTATCCACCCCTCAAGACATCAAATG
>JAHECH010000413.1 GCA_024641835.1 Deltaproteobacteria bacterium | reverse complement strand
AGGAGGCGAACAGGGAATACGAAGTGGCGGCTGTCCGGGAGTTTGCGAGACAGGCATCGAAGCAAGAAGCGGAATGCTATGCCAACCGCTACCAAAAACCCTATGTAAGGCAGCCTACGAAGACCCGGATTGTTGAGATTTGCGAATTTGCCAAGAAGATGGGTTATAAGCGCCTGGGTCTCGCTTTCTGTATTGGACTGGCCAGAGAAGCTGAGGCGGTGGAAGAGGTTCTCAAGGTGAACGGATTTGAGGTCGTCTCGGTACTTTGCAAGGCGGGCAGGACATCCAAGTCAAAGATCGGTATCAAGGATGAGGAAAAGATTTTCCAAGGCACGGATGAATCCATGTGCAATCCCATCTATCAGGCCAAGCTTCTCAATCATGAAAAGGCGGAATTCAATGTCCTATTGGGCCTCTGCGTTGGACACGATTCGCTCTTCTTCAAGTACGCGGATGCACCAACCACTGTGTTCGCCGTGAAAGACAGGGTGACAGGCCACAATCCCCTTGCGGCGATTTATCTTTCTCATTCCTATTACCAGAAGTTGAAGCATCCTGAAGTGCTGTAGAATGACGATATTCAGATGGTAGAACATGCTGAGAAAGGAGGAAACCCATGGCAAAGTTAAGCCACCCCCGGCAAAGCCGGGGGTCACTTAACTGAGAAGTGGACCGTCAGGAACACAAAGGCGAGGTTTGCCCATGGGAAAGCATACTTCTGAACCCCGCCCCCGAAATCAGCTCCAGATTTTCATGCCGATTTCATAATATCTTGGGATTTTCACCCTGGATGCCTGATGCTCAAACGCTAGGCTCAAGATATCAGCTGGGGCCAGCGTCGAGAAAACCTTTCCGATCTAGGAGGAATTGAGTAATTTTGATAGCCCACATTCTCCTGGGTCCCCAAGAAATCGGCACAGATTACCCCTTGAGCAGAAAGCTCGATATAACCTCCCTTTATAAACGCAAGGCGGAGGTACTTGTCCAGTCCTGTAAGATCCTTTAGGATGGAGCTTGAAATTCGAGGAGGAGTTGGGAAACCGCTGAGGCAGCCTTCTCGGCAATCTGATTTAGCTCCTCTTCGGTAAGGTTCGCTACAGGATGGGGAACCGTCACGAACTTATATTCCGGGACTCCCCATGACTTGGCCATGGCTCTTGCGGTTTGTGCAAATGGCTCAGTGACAATCGATGCAGCCGGCAACCCCTCTTTTTCACACAAAATTCCATCAAGCAAACTGCCTGAGCTGCAGGAGCCTCAATCTCCAATTCCGGCAATTACCACGTCGCAGTCCCCCATCAGTGCATCGACGATCTCCTTATGTGCAGGGACGCTGGGGTTATGTTTTGTTCGAATGGTGTAACCGCTACAACCATATTTTCGCACCAGGTTTTCCGCTATTTTGATCAGAAGGTTATCGGAATTGAATTTGGTATTATCAATGAGTCCAATGTTCAACCCGGTTAAGGAGTTGGGCCTCGGGGCAAAAGTGAATTGCTCCACTTTTCTTTCCGCGGTTGGGTCGAAGATTAACAGTTTTTCCATCTTGCTCGTTCCTTTTGTCAAATATATTAGCGGGGAATCTCGACTGTAACGCTTTGTGAAATCTTCTTGCCGCCCCAGCCAGGGATGAATGCTGAAAACGCCCCTGCCGAACTTCCGGCGGCAACGACGATAAAGTCCTCAGGGGTGGGCACCAGCGACTGAAAAATCATTTCATCCTCGGCCATAACTTTTCCTGGCATTGCGCTGATCTGCTTAAGCTCGGCGTGAGATGCCTTTGTATGTTCAAAACAAAAGCGTTTAATGTCTTCCTTTGTCCGCCCGTCCTTGGCGATAACCCGCATATGCTCTCCCGCCAGACAAATGAAGTATTGAGGCTGCATGCCCACGCCTGCTGAAAAGCGCATGTGGGCGCAGGCTGTGTTCAGGACGCCTTCGGCCGTGTTGCTAAGTTGGTTGTAGAACTGATGAGGAGCCAGGGCAGCAAAAACTGTCACTGTGCTTTGCTCAGGACGAAACCCTCGCTCTACATGGACCGGATGCCAAGGGCTCTCTGCCTCATTCTCAACGATGCAGAATGAATATTTTCCCCCATGCCCCAAAGTACTGCGATCCAGTGTGCCGGGAAGACAACCAATTGCGTTTCTCATCACCAGCCTTACCGCTCGGCCAATTGTTGAATTGGCACGCCAACCAGGGCCGAAAAGGTCTTCACCGCTGTTGATCTCTAATTCTCGGACTATTGGTCCGTTGACAAGTAGTAATACCGCTGCGCCTCCAGTGCTCGTAGCAGGTCCATGAAACCCCCACCTTGGATCTTGCATAGCTTGAAGCGCAGCTATAATTACTGGCATATAATCCGGTTTGCATCCAGCCATCACTGCGTTCATAGCCACTTTTTCGGCGATTACCGATACATTTCGATGTTTAACGAAGATGACTTCATCCTTAGGGTCTAACCGAACCGCATTTAGCATGGCGTTAATTTTTTTTTCAGTTGGGGGAACAATCGGAAGACCGTCTGTCCAGCCCTTTTTGTAGTATAAATCGATGAGCTCGCCAGGTTCGGGATAGCCAGTCGATTCAGAGCCAAGCGGCGCCCTCAGAATTGTCCCTTTTCTTCCAGTTGGAATCGCCCATTTAGTAAGAAGCATGTACTTTTAAGTGATATCATGATGCAAAGAGATCTTCCAGTCAACCAAGACAGTTTTGCCCTGCAATAACCTATCGGTCTCCTTCATGATCTCTGTCCTTTCCTTTTTTGACTATTTCTTAAAAGCATGCTTCTGGAAGATGTCGTTTCAGCGAGCAGAAGGTCGTAGCCGATAATCGAAAAACCTCGGAACAGCCCATTTCCTTCAGCATCCGAGAAACCGTGCGGCGAAAGCAGGCCGATGCTACTTCGCTAAATTAAACATTTTGAGCAGCACTGTCAAAATAGTCAAGGCAAAATACCCAAGAGATACTTCAAGGGTCTCTAATTTGATATTGTCGGGAATCAGTTAAGTCGTACGCAGGGGAAATCACCCATGATAACGGCTAGCAATCGCCAATTGTGAAGAAAAAAGCGATGGGCATTGGATTTTTCTTGACACAGGAATTGTCGTTTGTTAATTGTCGACAATCAACAAATTACCAAGCGGTGGAACTGTGGTAATTCAAGGTGTTTCAGAAAGCATCTTCCAGCATCTCAAGAATGAAATCATAACAGGCAATCTGGCGCCCAATCTAAGGCTGAGCGAGGCTAGGATAGCGGCAAGCCTAGGAGTCAGCCGAGCACCTTTGCGGGAAGCGCTAAGGCTATTAGAGAACGGGAATTTCATTATCCGGGTTCCAAGACGGGGAGCATATGTCGGCGATCTAAGTATTGAAAATCTTGAAAAGGTTTACGAAGCCAGAACAATGATCGAGACGTTTGCCATCGATCTTTTCAAGAAGAAGCGCATAAGGCATCTTCCAAAAGCTGAAAAGGCCTTGGAGACGGCAGCGAAGTTGTCTCTGCCTTCCTTGGATGACAAAAGCGGGATGCTGGACTACGTCATGACCTTTTCTGATTTCCACGTGGGTTTAATCGAGGGAACCGAAAACGAATGGATAATTCAATTCTATAAGTCACTCACTTTCAACTTGGCACGATACCAATTCATTTGTCTTTATATCCCGGGATTAACCACCAATTCCTTCGAAATGCACCAGCAGGTACTGGATCACATCAATAAGGGCCGGTATGAGTCAGCAAAAAAATCACTTCTGACTCATATCAACCGGACTGCTTCACTTATCAAGGATGAGATTAAGAGGAATAGTTGCGGACAGATAACCGAGATGGGAGCGGCTAAACGGTAGCTAAAATGCTCTGGAGCTTGTTGCGCTACATCCAGGTAATCGAAGAGAGGAAAAAATGCTTGATCAGGACCGAGTGATCAGGGATTTGGAGCAAATGGTTGGCAGGGAGTATGTGTCCGGTAATATTTTTGAAAGAATTAGCTACGGCCAAGATGCTGCTCAACCAGATTTGGCTCCCGAGAAAATCCCTCTTGCTGTGGTGAAACCACCGGCTGCAGAAGAGGTCGCGAAGGTCATGAAATATGCGAATGGGTATAAGATCCCTGTTTATATACATGGAGCAGGGACTGCCTTCAAGGGCTCGCCCAAACCGAAGCGGCCAGGGAGCATTCTGCTCAGCACACAGGGGCTCACGACCATAGAGCCGCACGAAGAGGATATGTTCTACGAGCTAGGGGCCGGAGTGAATCTCTACGAACTGGAAAAGCTGTTTGCCACCCGCGGATACATGCTGCCTATGGCCATAGGAAGCAAATTTGCTTCCACCATAGGCGGGGCCGTATCCATCAACACCATCGGTCACATGGTGGATATCTGCGTGGGAAAGATCATCGATTACGTCATGGGCCTTGAGGTGGTCCTGCCGAACGGCGAGATCATCGAGACCGGCACGAGGAGCATCAGGCGGCCTGCCGGACTGGATCAGACAAGGTTCTTCGTCGGGTGCGAGGGCCTCTTCGGAGTGATCACTAGGATCAGGCTCCGGGTTCTTCCGGCTCCGATCCGGTCTTATGTCGTAGGTTTTTTCCATGAGCTTTCGGACATCGCGAGGGCCTTCCAACGTTATTACAGGGAGAAGCTTCCTCCGCCGCTCTACGGCGAATTCATCGACAAGGTGGCAGCGGAGGCGCCCTTTGCGCTGAGAGGCCTTGGAGAGCCAAAAGGACACATGGGTTTGGCGATTAATGTCTCACACACTCAAGAAGAAGCTGATCGACAGGCAAAGGAAACAGTGAGAGTCTTCAAAGGTGAGAATGCCATAGATGCCTTTCAGGTCATATCGAAGGATTTACAGAGGGATTATTGGGAAGCGCGGGATAATATTC
>JAHECH010000412.1 GCA_024641835.1 Deltaproteobacteria bacterium | reverse complement strand
GGCGATGAAACAGACATCCACCGTCGCGTCTTCCATGGGCAGTCTGCGGCTCACGTCGCCGACAATCGTGTTGATATTCTCCAGATTCTGGGCCTTGGCCTTTCGTTGCAATCTGACAAGGGCCTCAGGCCATAGGTCCGCTGCATAGACGACTCCTTCGCTCCCGAGCATTCTCGCCGCTTCTATCGCGTAATCTCCAGGACCGCACGCCATATCAAGGAAATGAATTCCTTTGCGGAGCCTCAGCCTACGGAAGACCTTTTCACGATCGACCAAATCGTAACTGCTTTTTCCAGCACCGTGAGGTATGAAGTTTGTTTTTTCAGTCATCAGGAAGCTCGTTCTCCTTTTGTTCTCCCGGGATTAACGGCTCGATTAACCCTTGATCACTCCGAGGGGCCTTAGTTTTACAACTTTTTTGCCGATGCCCGCTCCCTGAACGACATTGACCACATCGTTCACGTCCTTATAGGCATCCGGAATCTCTTCCACGAGGGTTGCCTTACTCGCCGCTTTCACGATGATTCCCTTGTCCTCAAGCTCACGGTAAATCGCTCTGCCTTTGGCTGCCTTTTTAGCCTGGTGCCGGCTCATGAGACGTCCTGCACCATGGCAGGCTGAACCGAAAGTCTCCAGATAACCCTGATCTGTTCCCACGAGCACATAAGAGCATCGCCCCATGTCGCCGGGAATGAGCACAGGCTGCCCTATTTTTCTATACGCTTCGGGGATCTCCGGATGGTCCGGCGGGAACGCCCGGGTCGCTCCCTTGCGATGAACGCAAAGGTCCATTTGCACACCTTCCACCAGATGAGTTTCCATCTTGGCCATGTTGTGGCAGACATCGTAAACGAGGCCCAAGCCGAGGTCGCGGGGCCCCATCCGGAAAACCTGCTCAAAAGTCTCGCGCACCCAGTGGGTGATCATCTGGCGATTGACAAAGGCAAAATTGGCTGCGCAGGCCATCGCTGCGAGATAATTCTTCCCTTCTTTGGACTCCACAGGTGCGGAGCAGAGCTGAGGATCCGGCAATTGGATGCCGTACTTCTTGGAAGCTTCGAGCATCACCCTGATGTAGTCATCGCATACCTGGTGCCCCAGACCGCGGGAGCCTGTGTGCACAAGGATCGTCATTTGATCTTTTTCAAGGCCCATGACAGAAGCTGCCTCGCGATCGTATACCTCGTCAATGTAACCTACCTCGACAAAATGATTCCCTGAACCGAGGGTGCCGAGCTGAGCCCGTCCTCGTTCCAGAGCGCGGTTGCTCACGCGATCAGGATCAGCACCAGGAATACGGCCCAGAGCCTCAATGTGATCAGAGTCTTCCGAAGAACCGTAGCCCCGTTCGATAGTCCAGCGGACACCTTTCCTGAGGACTTCGGCAAGTTCCTTAGGGTTGAGCTTCAGGTCCTTTCTGTGCGAGCCTACCCCGGAGGGGATGTTTACGAACAGCGCATCCACGACGTCACGGATTTTTTTTCGGGCATCATCGGCGCTCAAACTTGAGCGCAGCAGCCGGACCCCTCAGTTGATATCGTACCCGACGCCGCCGGGGGAGATGATCCCCTTGCCCACGTCGAAAGCTGCCACCCCGCCGATTGGGAAACCGTAACCCCAGTGGATATCAGGCATGGCCATGGACTTTCCTACAATCCCGGGCAGCATCGCAACGTTGACTACCTGGAGAAGGCTCTGATCTTTCCGGATGTCTTTCATTATCTTCTCATCCGCGTAGACGAGTCCTTCGGTCCGCATCCTCCCTTCTTTGGGAATACGCCACCGCCATTCGTCGACTTTTTGTATTTTGACCTGCTGAGCTTCAGCCATAGCAAACCTCCTCTACCAGCAGGTTGCTGAAAAACGCCCATCTACCACATTTCCCTCATCCCTCGTCGTTGCGACGTACTGACATGTACGCCTCACTCCTCGGGATTTCGGATGCCTTGTACCTGGACGTTTTTGAGCAACCTGCGAGCAGGGGCTTCTTCACCACCCTGCTAAGCAATCAAGAAACACCCGAAAACCAGACTTCCAATTTCTACCGTCCTCCTCTGGGCCATTAACGTACCCTCCCACGGTGTGAGGAGATGGAGAGGAGGGGGATGGACATACAAAGAAGGATAGGCTGTCAAAGGTCGAAAATGACCTGAGCTTCCCACGCTCCTCCTTTGCCCTGTGTGATCTGGAGTTGATGATAGGTCGCACTCTTGATTGTCCTGTAAATAGGGTGACGCCCCTCCTCATATGTTTCTCCGTAAACCATAGCTTCAATCAAATGCTCATCAAGGTCAAGTATTTCAAAGCGCCCGAAGAGGTAGCCATTGGTGTCAAAAAGATAGACAAATTCATTGAGCCAACTGACGAACAACTCCTCGCGCCCCTTGGCCTGCACGGAGACTTTCCGAGATTCCTTTTCACGGATCGTCTTCGGGTCCGTGATGATGTGAAACAGGGCCTGCGCGGCATGTTGAAACAAAGCGGAAAGATTTTCCCCGAAGACCCGTACCCCTATGTCTCCTGTATGATCGATGAATTCGAATTTGCGTGACGCTCTGGTGGGCATGGCCAACGCCAAAAAAGGGTGGACATTTCAGAAGAAACAATCCATGTCACTGTGGAGATATTCTTAGCAGAGAGGGCTCTGAACAGTCAAGGATCTGGGGGAGTGTGAATTGGGCTGTCGCTTCTACCCCGGGCCGTAGATGGAGCGGACTCTTTCGATGATGTCACGGCGGTGAAGGTGATCTCGGGGATCAGCACCCGGGATGGCAAGAATTTTGAAGAGGTATTCTTTCTGTTCTCCAATGGAGTAGGAATAGAGGTTCTTGTGGATACCCCAGCGCGAGGCGAAGTGAGAAGTCATGAAGCGGTTCGCGTTTTCTGAGACAGGTTTGAGGCGGTTTTCCACATAGGTGTAGAATCCAACGGTCTTTCTCAGGAGGTCCATCTCGCTCAGGTAATCGCCCACCTTCCCCTCTTTGTACTCGTGGTATAAGAAGAGAAGTTTTTCCAGGTAGGTTCTATCAGCCATCTGACCCATCAAATCCGCTGCATTAAGCAATCGGCCGAGCAGTTCAATGGAGGGTTGAAGGGATTCCGTGGCAGAGAGCTCCCTGCTCATGTCCGTGTAGGCAATTATCTCGCTGCCCTCTTCTCTTTCCCGTTCTGTCAGGCCGAATTCAGACCCATGCCGCTTCATGAAAGCCATGCTCCTTGCAACGTGCTCAAGGCTGTATTTGGCCCCAGTGCCTTCTGTGTCATGCTTTTCCTGGATATATCCGGTATCATGAAAGAGGGATGCAATCAGTGCGGTGATCATCCTGCGTTCATCGAAACCTTGAGCGTTGAGGAAGGCGCCATGAATCAGTCTCCCCATGGCAAGGAATGCATCCGTTGTGTGACGAAGATCGTGGTAATACGTGTTACAGGCTCTGTATGCGGGATGATGCCCGTCGAAGACCTGCGTGACCATGTTGAAGGCAGAGGCTACAGGATTCGTATCAACGGCGGGAGAGATGAGCCGAAAGATCGCCTGGACTTCTCCCAGGACAGCTTCAGGCAGGTCAGTCTTGACCAGGTCATGAAGCTTCAGGCCCGGTGGAAACTTCTCTTTTGTGAAATCATTCTCAACCATGGGCAAATCCAATCCATTGAGAAACCATCAGCCTTCTGAAGGTCAGGCTAAGATAAAAAAAACGCAAAACAAGCACCCTTGAAGAGCGCTTCTTCCGAAGCAACGGTCCTCCTCGTTTAAATTAAGGTATGAATCCAGGTATTTCAAGAGGAGCGAGGAGTTAATATGGGCATACTCTCATATAAGGCGGCCAACCGTGGATTTGATGCGGAATTTAGGCCAGAAGTAAGGGACGAGATGATCCTTTTTTCAGCCATGGTTTCTGGGAATTTCTTCTTTGACCATACTTGGGATGACGGGCAGTGTTTTGTATTTTCGCGAAACCCCCGATTGGTATAATTGGCTTGGTGCTTGCATTTCCATCATCGGATGTGTACAAATAGCCCTGGCAGGCTGCTGAAAAACACCCATCTACGGCGTTGCCCTCATCCCGCGCCCTGTTAAATCCTCGCTTTGCGAGACGGCGAAGCCGATTTAACAGGGCGAGTCGCTGCGACGTACTTGTATGTACGCCTCTCTCTTCGGGATTTCGGGCGCCTTGTATCTGTGCGTTTTGAGCAGCCTGTGAGCAGGGCCTTTTTCAGCAACCTGCTAGAGGATGAACGCAAGAGTTGACGTAAATTGAATAATCACGGTTGTGTCCAGGGATGGACGTCCCCCTTTGACCATCCATAAGATGCACCCTCCTAAGGAGTCTCCACAGGAGCAATGCTGATCAAGCCGTACCCGGAATTAGAAAGCATTCATGCCGTAGCGATTCCCATGCCTGATGTTTCCGGCCTGATTACGGCCAATCTTTATGCGGTCGGCAAGGGTCCCATAACCTTGATCGACACAGGGCTGAAGAGACGGGGAACATTGGAATACGTCCAAAGTGAGCTTGCGAGGGCAGGTTTAGATATCGAAGATCTCCAAAGGATCATCATCACGCACGGCCATATGGATCATTTTGGGCTGGCTGCCCGGATTCGTGAGGTTGTCGGGCACCCAATCGAGTGTTTTATTCACCGGCAGGACAAGTGGCAAATATCGAGTGAGAATTTTGGAAAGGAAATGTGGAGCAAAGAAGCGGGAGATCTGATGGCTATGGCCGGCATGCCTCTGGAAGAGATGGAAAAGGTAAGGAAGCGGTTTTCTCTCTTTAAAGAGTTGGGTGATCCTCTGGACTCTGTGTCTATTCTGCGAGACGGAGATGAGTTCGCTGGAGATGGGTACAACCTCAAGGTCATCCACACACCGGGTCACACGCCCGGGAGCTGTTGCCT
>JAHECH010000411.1 GCA_024641835.1 Deltaproteobacteria bacterium | reverse complement strand
GGAGACAAACACGGTAGATATGGAATCGAGTTTCCTCAGGAGCTGCGCCGCGATGAGCGCAGCCGTCCGCCTCCCGCCGACTCTTGGATTGCACCCATAGTATTCAAAAAGCTTATTCTGAAGAAGGCGCGCTTCCTTGTCCCCATTCTCATAGAGATGGGTCTGCTTGTATCTGAGCCATTTGGCCAGATCCTCCGCGGCATCTGCTATGGGCCAGTCGATTTTGACGTGAAAATGGGTCAAGGCGTATCTGTTTTGCTTTCTCAGGGTAGGGTCCTGTTGGATAAGGAGGGCATAGTCAATGCCCAGGAGACCCTCAACAAAATCGAAGAATCGGGGCTGGTCAAAGTGTCGGAGACTCGGGTGAAATTCATGGCACAGGGAAAACTCTGCCAGATATCCTATGTTCTCCTTGATCATCTTGTTTTCCGGGAAAAATCGGATGTGGGTTTTCAACTCAGGGTTGATCGTTCCTTCGCAGAAAATCACGATGAAGGTGTTAAATAACCCGGATTCTTTCTCCATTTTTGTTGACTTGGGTTTTAATTGGCTTCTTTCAACAAAAGTGTATTCAACCCCTTGTTTGAGGTGGTTGTAAAAAGAGTCAATGAGGGATATTTTCATGAGCCTCATTTCAAGGGAATCCCGGAGGATTTCGTAGAGCGACCGACGAAGCTTCTCAGAATAATTAAGCCTCTCTCTGTACTTCCACATAGACCATCTCCAGAGGGGAGACATCCCTGACACACGAACCTTGTTTAACGAGCAAGCGAGGGATGAGCGAGACTCGCAAAGGAATCGGATTATGTCATTTTTATGAATTATATCAAGGAATTGTACGATCAGTCAACAATAAAACTTGGGAATATGGGGAAATAGGAAAGGGATAGATGGGCGGGAGGGGAGAGAATAAGCTTGTCCATTTATTTTCTTGACAAAAGGGGTCTGTCATATATAGTAGTTAATTTACTTTATGTTGAGTTAAAGTTAAGTATATTGCTCTTTAATAGGTCTTTTTAGGATGATACTCGATCTCAAAGCGGTTCCAGAAGAAGCCGAACTCAGCGAAGTTCTTCAAAGGGACTGGTGGCAACCTAGTGAGAATGACCCTATCCTGGGCATCCACACCCCGCTTCATGTGAGGATAAAGGTCACACACGTGGGGGACAAATTCCTTTTGGATGGGAGGGTGAAAGGCAGCATCATGGTCAGGTGTGATCGATGCCTGGATCCTTTCCACTGGGAACTCGAATCCGGATTCCATGTGTTTCTGGTATCTCCGAGACCGGGGAAGGATCAGGCTGAGGTGGAACTCCTTGATGAGGATATCGAAGTGGATTTCATCCATGGAGAGACCATAGACCTTGACGAAATCATCAAAGAACAGGTTTATCTCTCTCTGCCCATGAAATCGACCTGCAGGGATGCATGTTTGGGTCTATGCCCAGTCTGTGGAGCTAATTTGAATGTGCAACGGTGTCAGTGTAATCAAGAGGGAATGAAACCGGCATTCCAGAAGCTGAAAGACCTCAAATTTGAAGGAGCGTAGAAGCGGACCATGGCTTTACCTAAGAGAAAGAAGTCAAAATCACGAAGGGACATGCGGAGATCTCACGATCGCGTGAAGATGCCCAACACGTCTCTCTGCCCTCAGTGCCATGAACCTGTACTGCCACATCACATTTGCTCTCACTGCGGCAGCTACAGGGGAAGGACGATGATCAAAACAGAAGAAGAATAGCAGGATGGCCTGCCTGGAAGGCCGGAAAGCTGTCTTCGAGATCATGTCTCGCCCATGCGTACCATGAAGGCTGGCAGAGGAGGCGGACATGGGCTTTCCAGCCGCCTCAGGCAGACGGTCAGTTTGCGGCCATTCCAAACATGGATACAGATTGAAATCCAAGGTTCGTGCCGAGGTGATTCATGGGAGAATCAGGAAGGGTAGTGATGATCACCGGGGGGTCGAGAGGTATCGGGAGAGCGGTGGCGTTCCGCTTTGCTGAAGAAAAGCCGAGCATGATTATCCTTCATTACGACCCGGACGATTCGGCAGCCTCCGACACTGTGACCAAGCTTTCCGAACTGGGGATCCAAGCGGCGGCGTACAAACTGGATGTCTCGTCGTACAAGGATGTCGAAGCCCTGTTCAAAAATGTCCTCTCAAGATTTGGAAAGGTGGATGTGCTGGTCAACAATGCCGGCATCACAAGAGACTCCCTCTTGATGAGGATGACCGAAGATGACTGGGATACGGTTCTGAGGGTGAATTTGAAAAGCGTCTTCAACTGTACCCAGGTTGTCATCAGGTCTATGATCAAGCAGAGGGGAGGCCGCATCGTCAATATATCATCGGTCGTCGGGCAGATAGGCAACCCCGGGCAGGCGAACTACGCTGCTTCCAAAGCTGGAATCATGGGCTTTACCAAAACCATCGCCCGCGAGGTGGCTGGAAGGGGAATTACGGTGAATGCCGTCGCTCCAGGCTTCATCAACACAGAGATGACGGCCGGGCTCCCGGACAAGATCAAACAGTATTTCCTACAGCAGATTCCTTTGGCCAGAATGGGTGAACCTGAGGATGTGGCTGAAGCGGTTTACTGGCTTTGCTCGGATGCAGCAAGGTATATTACAGGGCAGGTCATTCATGTGAGCGGTGGCTTGTTCATGTGAATAAGCCCGGGAAGAGCAGATTTTTCTCCTGGACATCTTTCGATTTTCTAAACGAGACAGGTTGCATCGTTAATTTTGAACACAACGAGGAGGTTACGGCGTATGGCAGATATCGTTGAGAGGGTTAAGAAAATCATCTGTGAACAACTAGATGTGGAGGAGAAAGATGTTGTTCCAACAGCATCCTTTGTGGACGATTTGGGTGCCGATTCTCTAGATCAAGTGGAGCTCATCATGGCTATGGAAGAGGAATTCGACGTTTCTATCTCAGACGAGGAAGCGGAGAAGATTGCTACTGTCCAGGATGCCATCAACTACGTCAAAAAAGCCCTTGGTGAATAGCGCATCCCTTGCAGAGGGAAGCTGGTTTATCGGACAAAAGGATGAGAGAGTCATGAAAAGAAGGGTCGTTGTAACCGGCCTTGGCATGGTCACCCCTCTGGGAACGGGGGTCCAGAAGAACTGGGAGGCCATATGCGCCGGGAAGTCGGGAATAGGGCTCATAGAGAAATTCGACACATCTGCCTTCCCCGTTCGGATCGGGGGCGAGGTGCGGGACTTCAGGCCCGAAGAATTCATGGACAAACAGCAGGTGAGGCGAACTGATGTTTTCGTCCATTTTGCTCTTGCCTCAGCCAAAATGGCCATGGAGGACTCCAAGCTAAAAGTCGATACCAAGAATGCTCATCGTGTGGGCTGTCTGACGGCGTCCGGGCTCGGAGGACTTACATCGCTGGAATATTATCACCAGCTTCTCCTGGAGCAAGGGCCTAGAAAGGTCAGCCCCTTTTTCATTCCGGGCATGATCGCAAACATGGCAGCTGGCCAGATTGCCATTGAGTTTGGTGCGAAGGGGCCCAATCTCACCATAGTCACAGCGTGCGCTGCGAGCTGTCACTCCATCGGCGAGTCGTTCTGGCTTATTCGGGAAGGCAAGGCGGATGCGATGATCACAGGAGGCTCCGAAGCGGTGGTAAGACCTCTTGCTCTGGGAGGATTCTGCGCCATGCGAGCCCTGTCCACCAGAAATGATGAGCCGGAAAAAGCTTCCCGTCCTTTTGAGCTCGAGAGGGATGGGTTCGTGATGGCTGAGGGCGGGGGAATGCTCATTCTGGAGGAAATGAATCTGGCTCTTGAAAAGGGATCCCATATCTATGCCGAGGTGGTAGGATACGGGATGTCAGCAGACGCGTATCATATGACCGCTCCAGAGCCGGGTGGGGAAGGGGCCATTTGGTGTATAAAAAACGCTATCGACGATGCTGGATTGAAACCGGAAGACATTGACTATATCAATGCTCATGGCACTTCCACCAAGCTGAACGATGAATCGGAAACAAGGGCGGTCAAGGCGGTTTTCGGGGCGCATGCTCACAAGCTGGCCATCAGTTCTACGAAGTCCATGACAGGTCATCTCCTCGGTGGGGCGGGAGGAGTGGAGGCGATCTACACGGTTCTCGCTATTAAACACGGCATCATGCCGCCCACCATCAACTACGAAAAGCCCGATCCTGAATGTGATTTGGATTATGTGCCTAATGTGGCTCGAAAATGCAGGGTGACGGTTGCCATGTCTAACTCCTTTGGGTTTGGTGGCACCAATGCTTCCCTCATCTTCAAGGCCTTTGAACCATAAGAGAAGGTTGCGCATTCGTGCGCATACGCGCATTCGCGCGCATACGGCTTAAGGCTCAAGGCGCACGGTGCAGGAAAAATCCTATTCTGGAAGGGATGGCTTCTATCCGTGAACGCTGCTCTTTGGCCAGCACCCTCGTCCCTCGCTGAGCATCCCACTATGACCAAGAAACAGGAAGAGACCTATTCCCAGACTATTCGCCAGCAGATCGCTTCCTTATTGGTAGAAAAGACGAGGACCGCCAGAGAGATCTCGCAAGCCACGGGAATACGGCAGAAAGAAGTCTATGATCACCTCTCCCATATTGCCCGGTCCGCCATTGCGCAAGGGAAGAAATTGAGGGTATTGCCCTTTCGCTGCCTTTCATGCGGGTTCGTGTTTGAAGAGAGAAAACGGTTCACTCCAGCCAGCCGGTGTCCCCGGTGCAAGAAGACACACCTCGAATTCCCGACATACCATCTCTCCTAGTGTGGCGTCCCAGAAGTTCCTTTACAAACAACACTGCGACCCCCCCTACCGCACATGCGCAAACTTAACCGGCCGATGATACCTTTTCTTCCGTTCCAAGTCTCCCGGGCTGGTCTTTTCTACGGCTTATCTACGGGGGAGTTCT
>JAHECH010000410.1 GCA_024641835.1 Deltaproteobacteria bacterium | reverse complement strand
AGGTCCGGGGTTTTGAGTTGAAGTCCCACTAAAGTCGAGAACTATACGATCGTCCTTTTTTTCACAAGTAATACTGATCTTGAATAGACTCTCTTTTAGGCCATCAAAATCGCCATAGGTAACAGCCCTCCAAATGCCGTCTGGTATCGTCCGAACACGTTCCCTGCTTCTATCCTCTCCTTCATAGATCATTTTTTTGAAGACGCTATCGAGAAACACAGATCCTTCCTCTTTCAATATAGTTTCAATTCGATCTGTAACGACATTATTGGCTGCGATTTTTGCGAGATTATCTAACGTCATGAGTTCAGGGTCACGAACTCCTCTCTCCAAAAGTTTGAAAACTGGTATCGATGGCTCTCCATGCTCTATGATTTTCATGCCAGGAATCCTTAAGCCTTCTTGAAATATGTCAGTTGAATGAGCCGTAGCACCAGGCTCCATCGCTCCAACCTCAACAGTATGAGTTAGGCTGGCGACCCAGGCGACTACTTCGTCTTTCCAAAAAATGGGCCTAGTCACAACTAAATCGTTTGTATGTGCCCCGATGATGTATGGATCGTTTAATAAAAACTGGTCACCTGGCTGAATGCCGGGCGACACACTGTAAAAGTGCTTTATCCATTTAATAGTCGCTTCCGTTCCCGTCAAATGTGGAAGAACGCCGGTCGTTACATAAACGGCATGGCCATCCCTATCGAAGATGGCGAGCATGTATTCACCGCATTCGGTAACAATTGGCGAGCCTGAAGTTCGCGCGAGCGCAAAGCTTCCTTCCCGCAAAATCGCTTTGATTCGATTGACCGTGATTTCATAACTGATCGGATCTAAATCGATCTGTTCCCTACGTATCGGATTCAGTACATCAAGTGTAATTTTCTCTATCACTTCTGTATCCGGCAGACCAGGGACGAGTCCTTCGATTTCCACGGCTTCTGGAGTCAATCTCATTGAATTTCCCTCCTAAACATGATGTTCAATGATGATATTCCGATATTCATCCACAAAACCCTCCTGATGAGGCAGTATTACTATAGTAGTCTCTGAACTCTCTATAATACCGGGGCCTTGTATCCTATTGCCAAATCTAATACTCTCTATATTGTATATCGGAGTATCAACAAATCCATTCACTTTTCTGAAGAAGGCAGGTCTACGCCCTTTAATAGCGGCCGACGCATCTTCCTGACACCGCTTTTCCGCATAAAATGCGGGCTTGGGAAGTCGACCGATGACCTCAACGTTCAGTGCAACTACCTCAATTCCCCCCCGCGTGTAGGCGGCACCCTTTCCATAGATCAATTCGTATCTTTGTATAAAATTTTGCTTAAGGTTCTCTGTTAAATCCTTATATATCTTTTTATCTCTCTGAAGTGGGATAGTAAGTTCGTGAATTTGCCCAGAATACTTCATATCAACTGAATAGGTGATTCCTATGTCCTCCGTGCTTAGCCCCTCATGTTCCATCTCTTCAAGGGCCTTCTGTTCTAAAATGCTGAATGTCGTGCTTACTCTATCTGCGTCAAAAGGTTCTAGCAGTAGCATGGAAGTGGACTTCCGATGTAGCAAATCAGACACTCCAATTCCGAAAGCGGAGAAAGTTGGCGCCAGCCTTAGGATGATAGTTTTGCGTACACCAGCAAGTTCACCATAAGATGCGGCATGTACTGGCCCGGCACCACCAAAAGCAAAAAGGGCAAACTCTGCGGGGTTGAATCCCTTTTCAGCGATAAAGCCGCGAACAGCGTCTGCCATCATATTGTTTATTATATCAAAGACGCCTGCAGAAGCATCAAGGGGTGATATTCCTAACGGCATCGCCAAACTTTCGTAGATCACGTTGTCTGCTTTCTCTTTATTTACCTTGATCCTTCCCCCGAAAAAGAACTCTGGGTTAAGGTAGCCTAGGTAAAGATCAACATCGGACACGGTAGGCGCCTTTCCCCCTTTATCATAAAAGACCGGCCCTGGATCTGACCCCGCGCTCATCGGTCCAACCTTTATAGTCCTTGTAATCTCATCAATCCAGGCGATAGTACCGCCACCCGCGCCCAGTGTTCGAATATCCACTCTCGGTATCAGAGTCTCAAATCTGGCGAGGACGCCAGGTGCGCCAAAATACTCCTGGGCCATTATTTCGGAACCGTCGTGTATGGCACTTACATCGAAACTCGTTCCTCCCATGTCGGTCGTTATGATATTCTTAATATTCATGAGCTCACCCAAGTACTTCGCCCCCATTACTCCTCCGACAGGACCAGAGTCAATGGTGGAGATGCTATCAACTATGTTACAATCTGTCACCCCTCCGTAAACCTGCATTGACGCCATGTTATGCTTAAATCCGAACCTCTTCAATTGACTGTTAATGGATCTATGATATTCTTTGCAAATTCTATCTATGTAGGCATTAATGACCACAGTATTAGATCTAGCATTTTCTCGAAGCTTAGGTATAAGCTCCGATGAAAGGCTCAGAGGAACGTCTGGCATCATTTCTTCTATTATCTCCTTAACCTTTTTTTCGTGTGTGTCATTCAAAAAAGACCAGAGTAAACAAACAGCAATCGATTCAACTTCCAAGTCAAGCAGTTCCTTCAGAGCGATTCGAACACTAGACTCCTGTATCGGTATCAAGACGTTACCAAAGCAATCAATTCTTTCAACAACACCCTTAATCAGTTTTTTCGGTACAAGCGGTTTTGGCTGCCTCAAGGAGACTCGCCTTTTCCGCTCCATTTCAGTCAACCCAGCAATTTTCCCTACCGCTCTCTGAATGTGAATAGTATCCTCGAAACCATGGGTTGTTACAAGGCCAACCTTTGCCCCGCGTCGAGTAATTAATGCGTTTGTGCCAACGGTAGTCCCGTGACCAATAAAAGTGGCCTGACTCAATAAGTCGTTGATGGATAAATCTACTTCGGCAGCCAGAGCACGCAGAGAGTCCAACACTCCTTCGACCAAATTCTGACGCGTTGTGCTGGCCTTGCTGTGAAAAATCCCCTCTCGTATCGACGGACTCTGCCCCCTGATGGCAATAGCATCAGTGAAGGTACCGCCAACATCTATCGCAATACTGTACACCTCTTTGTTTTTCATGCTGTCACCTCAAAACATTCGATCATCTTCCTTGAAGAGCCAATCTCAACAGGAGATAGTCTCTAATGCAAAACGTCAGGATGATACCTGCTCTGACACGCTAGTTTGCCAGCACCGCCCCCGACAGGTAAAAATATCCTCAAAATCTCATTAGGTGAGACGAGTTATAGCGAGTTTCAAACAATCCGAAATATCCTTAATCAAACATACACCAACTCGCCTTCTTCCCTGGACGAACACCCAATTTCTGGTCTCGGCTGAGCCGGCAAACCTCATCGGGGGGAAGGAGTGATAGTTGCCAGTTCCTTATCATAGACCACCTCTCCTTTTTCCCAATGGATCGGTGCGAACGCTGATCCTGGAATCAGGCCACAGTGATCCTCCGGTGTCATGGTGAATATGCCGTCACCTGTTGAGAAATTCTTCGTTGCCTCTATCCCTTCTCTGAGTTTTGCCCTGATTTCCTTTGGACTTTTGTCCAGAAGCATGGGATCGGCGTCCAGACTTCTTTCCATTGCATTCTTTATGATGAGCAGCGCATTGATCGCAAGATGTGCGATTCCATTGTAACGTTCGCCGTATGTCTCCTCATACTTCTTTGCAAATGGTTCGAGGATTTTATAGTCCTCGGAATCCTTTGGGAGTTGCCACCAGCAGTCTGGTTTTGTACCTGTCGAATAGGTATAAGGTGGGGCCGAGAATGTTGCTTTGAATGCATCTCGCACCGCTTTCATGTTAAGCGCGCCATTGGATATGATAGGCTTCTTCATTCCCATTTCCCTCATTTGCTTCATGGCTAATGGCCCAGCCATATCCGCGCAATAGACAATGACGGCATCTGGATCGCCCGCCATAAGATTCATTATCTGGGAGCCAAAGTCCGTAGCTGTAGGTTCATATTTCTCTCCAGCAAGAATTTTCAGACCCCGTTTCCCAGCATATTTGACTGCCAAATCGTACATCGCTTTTCCAAATGCGCCGCCTTGATACAAGACACTAATCTTTGTGGCTTTTGGATTGAGACCCTTCACCATGCCCAATCCAAGGTCTACCTGCTCCCATCCCTTCCATGTCACCCGAAAGCTCCAGCGTGGCTTCAACGTCTCTTCAAATATTTCGCTTGCTGTCGCAGTCACAAATGGCACTTCAGCTGCCTCACATACTGGCCCCACGGCGAGCGCTACCCCGGTCCCGTTGCAGCCCTGTATCGCATATATGTTTTCACTTTCGATGAGCTTCTTAGCGGCCAATGTGGCTTTCGTTGGGTTACTTTGACCGTCATAGACGATGTAATTAACAGGATGTCCTTTTATTCCTCCACTTTGATTGATAAGCTCAGCTCCGATCTTTGCGGTTTTTTGAGTGTCGACTCCCATAGCTGAATATATTCCAGTGACATCGTACAAAAGGCCGATATTTATGGGCTTCTTTGAAGACTGAGCGAGTAACGGCTCGGGAGAAAACAGGAATACCCCAACCAAAACAGAAATTGCTCCAAACAAGTATGATTTCATATTCTTCCTCCTTTGTTGTGGTGTGAACGAAAGCATTCCATTTTGACCGGGAATGCACCTCCAATTACCTTTTCCAAAGCCTAGTTAATTTCATGGCTGAGACCTCTTTTTCCCCAGCCTTCAAGCGTTATCGCATCGCGTTTGCAGTGGCTAAAACAGTACCCACATCCTTCGCATTTTGAACGATCTACGACAGCTTTCTTTGTTCCCTGATCAACATGGATGGCAGCTCCTGGAGCCCTACCTTTAGCCCAGTAGCAAACGGTCTCACACTGACCGCAGCCGTTGCACCTGTCGGGATCTACGCAGGCTATGTATGGATTTTCACTC
>JAHECH010000409.1 GCA_024641835.1 Deltaproteobacteria bacterium | reverse complement strand
GACCATTCCCATGGCGGTTGATGCGGGTCTCGGTGAGCTCGGCCGGAGCGGCCTATTGATCACTGAGCAATACGGGCCCAGGGTTCGACTTTGTAAAGTGTTTACCGACTTGCCATTAGAGCCAGACGAACCGATCGACCTGGGGGTCCAGCATTTCTGTGAAACATGCGGGAAATGTGCCGAAAATTGTCCTGGCAATGCGCTCTTGAAAGGAGATCGCACAGACCAGCCCATGGACATATCCACCAACCCAGGCCTCCTGAAATGGCCGGTACATGCGGAGAGATGTCTTTCATGGTGGTATAAGAGTGGAACCACGGGGTGTACCAATTGCGTCAGGTCCTGCCCTTATAACAAGCCTCCAGGAATCATTCATGCTTTTGTGCGGGGCATCATCAGGCGAACGCCTCTTTTCGATCGACTGCTTCTCAGGGCGGATGACGCCATGGGATACGGGAAACAGGTCATCCACGAGGCGCCCAGCGAAAAGAGTGTGGGTAAAGTTCATTGAGGATCGGGGAAGTCCCAAGTAACGGCTTGCAAGTGTAACCAAGGATAGACTGCTTATGCCTGTAGTGAAAACGGTCTGTAATATGTGTTCCACCCGTTGCGGCATCAACGTCCAAGTGGAAGAGGGTCGTATTCTGAGCGTAAGGAGCATGGAAGAACACCCTGTGCATGAACTCTGTCTGCGGAGTGAGGCGAATATTAACGTTTTGACCGATGACGAGAATCGCGATCCCACATCGGCATATCCCGGGTTTAGATCTGTTCTATGCAGGGTGAGTAAAGTCCAGCAAGCGAAATAGGTAATACTAAAGAGCGAAAGCGAAGCGGGTCTGCCAAATAAATTCGCACAAGTAGTTGAGAGAAGAAAGGAGGATGATGTTTGATGGATTTGTTTCTCAAAGACCGAGTGGCCATAGTCACAGGAGGCGCATCCGGCATCGGAAGAAAGATCTGCCATACCTATGCAGAGGAGGGAGTCCATCCTGTGATTTTTGATATCCATGAAGAAAACGGAAAAAAGGTGGTAAAAGAGTGCGGAGATATCGGAACAGAAGCACTATTGTTCCACGGAGATTGCTCCAGCGAGGAGGCGTGTCTTCAAGCCGTAAGGGAAACCATCGGCAAGTTCGGTAAGGTGGATATCCTGGTGCATAATGCGGCTCCCTATACGGATGGATCGGCTGTGATGCCTTTCCTCAAGCAGACCCAAAAGATGTGGGACGATTTCGTGAACACCATTCTCTGGGGCGCCATCTATACGACTAAGGCCGTTCTTCCCCATATGTTCGAGCTGCAATACGGGAGAATCGTTTACATCAGTTCCGATGCAGGAAGAACAGGAGATGCCTTTCAAGCCGTCTACGGGGCGTGTAAAGCAGGATTGGCTGGTTTCATGAAGTCGATGGCGCAATACGGGGGAAGGAAAAACGTGCTTGTCAACATCGCGAGCCCCGCTCTCACACTGACTGATGAAAACGAACCTATGTTGAACTTGGCGTACAAATATGATACCGAGGAGGGAAAAAAGAGAGTGGCAAAAGCTTATCCAACCGGAAAGATATCGACTGCCCAGGACCTGGCAAATATGGTCGTCTTTCTGACCTCTGATCGATCGAGTAATCTTACGGGCCAAGTCATTGGGGTCGATGGGGGATACTTTATGCCGGCCCCATGATGATTTCTTTTTTGAGCGAATCATCGCGGCTTGTTGATCTTTAAACCTTTGGACTGCCATTAAACAAACTGGATGGCACAATTTATGGAGGTGAAATCATGGGAAAAGAGAAATCCGGGCAAAAAGGTGTAACAAGGCGAGATTTTATTAAAACCGTTGGAGTTGCCGGAGTCGCTGCGCTCGGGACAGGACTTCTCCCCCGAAGCTCAATGGCAGCAGAAAGAGACTATATCCTGATCGGCCATCCCATGGCAGCCACAGGTCCCATATCGGCCTTTGGCGAAACCACCGCTTGGGCCGATAATTATGTCCTTGCAAAAGTGAATAAGGAGGGGGGTATCTACATTAAAGAGCTTGGCAGGAAGGTGCCGGTAAAGGTCAAGCATCTGGACGATGAAGGCAACCCCTCAAAGGCCGCTGAAATGGCCACTAAATTGATTCTTCAGGACAAGGTGGATCTTATGATGTCAGGCCATACGCCTGACTCGTGCAACCCCATAGCAGCGACCAGCGAGAGGTATCAAGTCCCGGATGTATCTTCCATGGCCCCGATTGAGCCATGGTTGAGCGGTGGTCCCTATAAATGGGCGTACCATTTCTTTTTCTCCCTCCCCGGCGTCATTCAGGCTCACACGGGGATATGGGAGCCGTTCAAGGAGCAGACCAACAAGGTGGTGGGAGGGGTCTGGCCCAATGACCCCGATGGTGCTGTGTGGGCAGTGCACTTTGGTAAGGCGCTGCAGGGGATGGGTTATAAAGTCGTGGACGTTGGCCGATTCCCTTACGGCATGCAGGATTTCAGCGATTTCATAAACACCTGGAAGAAGGAGAAGGTGGAGATTCTTACCGGCGTGGTCCCGCCTCCTGATTGGGCCGTGATCTGGAGGCAATGCCATCAGAAGGGATTCATACCCAAGCTTGCGACGATCGGCAAGGCGGTTCTTTTCCCGGCGGCAGTGAACGCGCTCGGAGATGATCTGCCCTTGGGTTTGAGCACTGAAGTCTGGTGGTCTCCATGGCATCCAACCAAGTCCGCATTAACTGGAGAGACATCAAAGGACCTGGCTGAGATCTGGACCAAAGATACGGGGCGGCAATGGACCATGCCTCTTGGTTTTGATTACGCGCAAATGGAGGTAGCGGTCGATGCCCTGAAGCGAGCCGCCTCTTTGGATAAAGCGAAGATCCGCGACGCCCTTGCCAAGACAGACCTGGACACCATGGTAGGTCGCATCAAATATGACGAAAAGCATATATGTGAACTTCCCCTGGTCGGTGGAGATTGGGTTAAGGGTGAAAAGTGGCCTTGGGATCTCCAGATAATCGACAATAGAGGGGCTCCTCACATTCCGCTCACCGGAAAAACAGTTTTTCCGATTCCCAAGACAGCATAAAGATCGGGAAACCCCCATTGAGCTTTTTTTGCTCAATGGGGGTAAGACTCTTCGTGTTCTGAAAGATCATCCGATTTGAGGAATCAACCGGCATATCCCAAGAAGAGGCGGGTATCCATGATTTTGGAATTGAGATGAATCCCATACTAACCTCTCATAAGCTGACCAAGTCCTTCGGGAAAGTCAGGGCTGTTCATCGTCTCGACCTTGACGTGAATCGTGGGGAAATATTCGGCATCATCGGCCCCAATGGCGCCGGGAAAACAACCCTCTTTAATCTCATTACGGGTGAAATCAGACCCGATGAGGGTGAGGTGATATTTGACGGCAAGGATGTGACCCATGACCGGACCTATAGGAAATGTCGTATGGGCATAGCCCGGACCTACCAGATCCCGAGACCATTTTTAAACATGACGGTGCTGGAAAATGTTCTCGTTGGCTCCCTTTATGGCAGGGGGATGGGCTATAGCGAGTCGAAAGAGAAGTGCGAAGAGATCCTTAAGAGAACAGGACTGCTCCAGAAAAGGGACGCCGTTGCAAGGTCTTTGCCTCTCTTTGACCGAAAACGGTTAGAGCTGGCCAAGGCCCTGTCAACGGGTCCAAGCCTTCTTTTGGTGGATGAAGTGGCGGGAGGGCTCAATGAAACAGAGGTTGAGGAGGTTTTGGAGATCATTCGTTCGGTGAGAGAAGAAGGGGTGACCGTGCTGTGGGTGGAACATATCATCATGGCCATGCAAAAGGGCCCAGACCGGTTGCTTGTCATGCACTTCGGAACAGAGCTGTTTTGCGGGACGCCCGATGAAGCGCTCAAATCTGAAGAAGTCCAGAAGATTTATCTCGGGGCTGAGGAAGACTGATGCCCGTGCTGGAAATCAGAGATTTGGATGTCTATTATGGGGAGTTCAAGGCCCTATCAGGGATAGACATTGATGTGGAAAAGGGCCAGATCGTATCCCTTATGGGGGCCAACAGTGCGGGTAAGTCCACCCTGCTCAAAACCATCTCAGGCATCCTAAGGCCCAACTCAGGGAGTATCGTGTTTAGCGGGAAAAACATCGGTGGTCTGGAGCCCCACGATATCGTGAGCATGGGAATGGCCCTGGTTCCCCAAGGCAGAAAGATATTCTCCAACCTGACTGTTCGAGAGAATCTCCTTGTAGGATCATATACCCCGAGGGCCCGAAAAACGAGGAATGTGATCCTGGAAAAGGTACTCCAAATCTTCCCCGCCCTGAAGGGGAGGACACGGCAGCGGGGGACAGACCTGAGTGGGGGTGAGCAGCAGATGCTGGCGATTGGTAGGGCCTTGATGTCACAACCTGATTTCATCATCTTTGACGAGATTTCCTTAGGCCTGAGCCCGATTGTCGTAAAGGAGCTTTACAAGACCATCAAGAAAATGAATCAGGAAGGCATAACAGCAGTCGTGGTGGAACAGGATGTGAAGAGAAGTCTCAGGGTCTCGGATTTCGCCTATATCCTGCAGGAAGGCAAGATATCGCTGAGGGGAGATCCCAAAGGTTTCACCGAAGAGATGGTCAAGAAGGCCTATTTTGGTCTTTAGGTTTACGGAGGCTTTGAGGGAGGAAGTCGGTTCTGCCCCGTACTCGGAAGGGGGGTAGTGGCGAAAAGAGCCAATAAATCATGTTAGAATATTTAGATCCGGTCATCAATGGCATCTTACTCGGGGGTCTGTATGCCGTTATCGGAATTGGCCTGTCCATGATCTTCGGCATCATGCGACAGGTCAATCTGGCCCACGGGGAGCTGATGATTATTGCAGCCTATTTCAGCCTTATGACTATGCAGTTACTCGGACTTCATCCTCTCATCACATTTATTTTCGTTCTCCCTGCCATGTTTCTCT
>JAHECH010000408.1 GCA_024641835.1 Deltaproteobacteria bacterium | reverse complement strand
AACCATGTAAATGGGTATGCAATCCACCTGCAGCCGACGGAGACTATCCTCAAGGGCCCAGGTCATTCGTTTTACACTGCAATCCTTGAAGGTCTTTCCAGATTGATCCCAGTTAATACCGAATTTTGTGGTAATTATCGCCTCGTGGCGGTCATTGCCCAGCGCCTTGGCCAAGATTTCCTCAGCATGCCCAAACCCATAGACATCTGAGGTGTCAAACAGGTTAACTCCTGCTTCCCATGCCTTTCGGATAGCGTTAATGGATTCACGGTCATCAACTTTACCATAGTCATAGCCGCTAATAGCGGCACAACCAAACCCTATACGAGAAATTTTCACGTTGGAGGATGCGCTTTGGAAGTACTCCATGTGGAATATTTACCTGTTTTTCTTATAGATTAAACGTCGCTCATGCGTTATGAGATGAGGTTAGAATATCAGGATATTAATCCGGTTTCCTAATAATGAAAATCATGATCCATCCGTATTTCCCTATCAACTCGTTCCCTAGTAACAACGCATCAATATTATCCAGAACTCTTCGGAGAGGCTTGAAGAAACCTGTTTTTCTGAACGGAATGGCTGCCAATACGGCCAAGTGGAAGAATTTAATACTTACAATTGAAAAATATTCTCTAACAATATCCAACTCCTGTACTCTAAGTATATGATTTATTTCCCATTCAGTGCGCAGGTGCCGTGTTCTCTTCCTGTACCAGTGAATGAAGGGATTATGTCTAAGGGCCTCTATGCATATCATTTCGCCGCCTGGTTTGAGCACACGGTTCAATTCCGCCATTGCCTTGCGGAGGTCCACATGATGAAGTGCTCCATATTCAACTGCTAATTCGAAGGTATTATCGGGAAAGGTCATGTTTTCCCCGTCCATTACCTGGAAACGACACCTGTCAAATACTCCTGCCAGTTTGGCATTAAGATTAGCATTCTCAACACCTTCCGGCGATATATCAATTCCAGTAACCTCGGCTCCACACCTGGCCGCATAGATACCGTTCTCACCGCTCCCGCAAGCGAAGTCGAGAACTCTGATTCCCTTATAGCACCTCCTCTTCATCCAGCCATACTGGAAGGTCTCACTTAAATGTGTAATTGAGTAGAATTTGACATTGGAGAAATGATAATCAAATGCTTTTTTGTCACGAATTAGTTTTCTTAGATCCCACGCTTCCTCGCTTTTGTGTGTATCACTGCGACGTTCATATCCCTGCAGTATTGTTCTCCTGAGTCTAGAATGCTGCATCTCCTTGAGCTTTCGCTCTTCTAATTCTTTAATATTGAGCACCTATCTCTCCGTTACCTTACAGATTTCCAAACACTAGACCCAAATCAAGCGAGTGTATGCCGGGCTGATGAAAAACCCGGCTTGTACTGCTATTATTTTCTTGCGCCGGGCCACGGTTTTTGTCTTCCGCCCCATTTTGACCATCGGAATGACTAAAGATCCACGTCAAAAGGCTGGCAAAGGTTCTTCATGTAAGCTGCAGAATCTATGACGGCCCCTGGGTAATGTCCAAATTTCGGCGCAATAAGGTAAGTTTGGCCAATACCGCAAATGGTAAGGCACGCATGGCGATAGGATAAAACGTCGGGGCATACTTTGACAGAACGCGGCCCAGTGGAGGGGCTAATTTGGCGGGGAATCGCCGGACTATTTGCGTTTCCCGCTTACGACAAAACAGATTACTTATTTTGGTTTTTGTGATGCCGTTGTATTTTCTTTTGGCTGAACCAATAATCCAGTCCATTATCAGAATGTATCCTCCGGGCTTAGCAACCCTGACCATCTCTGTGCTGATGGTCTTAATCACTGTGTCGTCCAGTATGTGGCAGAAACAAAATTGCTCCATAACCATATCGAAGTGATCATTTGGGAAGCTCATATCCGTAGCATCACCAACTTGCAAATTTAGTCCCGGATATTTGGATTTGCCAAGGTCGATCCTTTCCTCAAACAGGTCAATCCCCTGACGTTGATGAGTGTGAAATCCGGCAAGGAAAAAAGGCGCCAAACCGTAGCCAGTAGCACATCCCACGTCAAGTATTTTATATTGTCTGAAATCCACGCCCAGTTTGTTTTCCATGAAGTTCAGGCAGTTTAGTAGGGCTCCATAGCGGGCAAGGTCTGATTGGATGTTTTGTTTTGCGGGGATGAAGCTTTTAATATCGTTTTTGCGACGGGAAGCCCAACACTCTAAAGATTCCTTGCACTCAGCGATATGGTTCATGGTAAGTGCCTCCGTGTTATTTAACAGCTTTTGCTCGAAGTTTGATAAGCTGGGCTTGGCGGGTTCTCCGTTCCTTGCTCCTTTTGCGAACGGCGATCACTCCCTATCAAAACCCTCCCTATTGCTACGTGATATTCGATGCGGGTTACGACACTAAGGAACTTCATTGCGATATCTATGCGGAGCTAGGCCTTCTACCGATCATCACCCGGAAGCCATCCTTGAACTGGGGATCGAAGTTAAGCAATACCGGCACTCCCTTCTGCCCCTTTGACTACCCCACCCGTCGTCGTAGAATCGGGTACAATTATGGCCGAACCCGGTTTGCCTGTTTTCCTCCATAACGCCTCGCTATCCATTCAAGATGTTCAGAAAAGTCTTTATAGACGATATCGCTTCGAAAGTTTGTCGAAAAAAGGGCAAACGACCTCTTACCCATCTGCCGAGCCTCCTCCGGGTGACCATAAAACCACCGAATCCCATCCGCCAAGGACCTAGGATTGCCCGCCTCATAAGATCGCCCTATGCCGTGCCTCTGGATTAATTCTTCCAATTCCCCGCGTAGAGATGAAAGTAGGGGAAGACCCTCTGCCATATACTCAAAAGGCTTGTTTGGCAAAGACATGGTTGCATCCTTGGAATATGCCACAAGTCCCACATTTGTCTGCCTCAAGATTGCTTGAATTGCCGTAGCATTAAGCCACCCGGTCATGGTCACATTTGGCAACATGCTTCCCTGGTCGGTGAACTCCTTGCTTCGATCACCCGTCCCGATAATAACTATCCTTATGTCATTATAATCAATGAGCAACTTGGCAGCATCTATAATATTTTTGATATCACAAAAGCTGCTAAACGTCCCAACGTAGGTAGCCAGGAACTGGTTACTCTGAGATATTCCAAAACGTTCCAACAAAGCAACCTCTTCTAAACTGAATTCACTCGCGCCATAATTGACGGGTTTTACAGAGCCAAGCGGGAAAACCCCATCTGCACTTCGATGCTCCCTTTTGGCGTACGAAAGACCTTTCTGCAGGTAAGCTTTTGAAACAGCGGTAATTCCCGTAGCATTCTTGAAAATGTATTCCGCCCTGCGAAATTCAAGCGTTAAAAGAGCTTTTATAATAGGCTCTAATACCTTAGGGAACATGGTCAAATAGATATCAGGCCATATGTCTCTGACATCCACAATAACTGGAATATTTCTTTTACATGCATAGCTGGTTGCAACCTGGGCAAGCTCCAATATCGGAATGGGTGCAAAAATGATATCTGGAGGACTATGTCGATCGTTGGCAAGTCGAGTAAATTCCTCTGCTGTTTCTCGATTGTGGAAAAACCGTTTAAGAGATCGGTCCCTGGGATAGCCGCGACCTTTTATGAACTGGATTGAAATCCGTTCATCAATACTCTCGAAAACCGAGGCTTTATAAAGACGTCTGTGAGTTGCATGATCGAAAACAGATGTCCATATTTCAACCTTATGTCCTCGGTCGAGGAGCGCTCTCGCCAGCATACCGCATCTCTGAGGCCGTGTTTTCTCATCATCGAAAGGTAGAGGTTCATAGATTGTTATGATCCAAATTTTCATTGTCAGCCTTATCGGAAGGAATTATGGTATTCAGAGATGGCCCGGCGTTGGTTGGAGGCGAAAATTGAGGATGCAATTTTCGGTGGAAGCCAGACCGATCTAAGTGGCGCCTAGACCAAAAGGAGTGCTGTTGGCCCTCGTTGGTTGCTCAAGCATCGAGCGAAAATAACTGTAAGCACGGGGCCGATACCGCATACGAAATCCCAGGGATGCCACCGGCACATGCCCGGTTCCCACCTCGAAAAACCGGTTACCGGCAATCTTCCAGCCGGACTCCTGTATCCACTTCGCCATTTCCGCCTGGGTCGGTAGCCGCAACATGGGCTTGGTCTTCAACCGACCAAAGGTCTTCTGAATCTGGCTGTAAGTTCGCCCTCCAGGCAGGCTGGAGCAAAATTTCATGATTCTGGCCTTATGTTCCCAGGCCATTCATCCCCACCCTCCAGATTCGCATTTGGTTGAAAAGGTTCGGCCATCTTCATCAGAAACTGCCACTTTTAGGTCACTCTAAAACATTCCTATAGATGCCCAACAGCTTTTCCGATTCTATTGACCAGTTATAACGTTGTTCAATTGCTAATCGACCGCGTCGGCCCATCTCCTCCGCTTCTTCCTCATGTGTAATCACATATTCGATTGCCGTTGCAATTGCCTGGGGATCGATCGGGTCAACTACAAATCCGCATCCTTCGCGCTCAATCATCTCCCGCCATAGCGGAAAGTCCGAGGCAATGACCGGGATGCCAGCGCTCATAAATTCATATAGCTTCGTGGGTTGCGAGACAACATATCGCGGTTCAGGATGAATTAACACCAATCCTGCTTTAACTCGAGCAAGGGCTTCTCTAATTTCGTGACGATCCAAGTACCCTAATGCATCCACCCGCTCCCAGCCGGGCAATTGACTGACTTCCACGCGGCAACTTTCAGACGAAAACTTTCCGGCCAGCCAGAGACGAGTTTGAAGTTGATCTGGCAAATGCGACATTGCCAAAACCATCTCACGAAGGCCCCGTGTCATCGCGATGCCGCCGACATAAGCGATTGCATTCTGGCGATCTTTCCACGCAACCGGTTCTTGTGCAACAAGTTCTTTAACCAATGGATAATTATTCACCGCGTGGGTGT
>JAHECH010000407.1 GCA_024641835.1 Deltaproteobacteria bacterium | reverse complement strand
CTGGTATGCTGCCGGGAAACTGACGGCATCCGGGCTTGCAGTCACCCGGGTCACCACTGTGGGTGATGATTTTGAGCCTGTTTCCAAGGCGCTCAAGGAGGCTATAGAGCATTCCGATTTTGTGATTGTCACAGGAGGCCTTGGCTCCACCGATGATGACATGACCAACCAGATCGTTGCCACCACCCTGAACAGGCCCCTGTGCCTCGACAAGGAGATGTTCGAGCTCATAAAGAGCTACGTGAAGGCTGTGGGAATGGAGATGTCGCCCTCCTATGAAAAAATGGCATGGATGCCCGAGGATGCGAGGCTCATCAACCCCCAGGGGAATGTGTGTGGCTTTTCTCTCATGGAAAACCAGGTGAGGCTTTATTTTTTGCCCGGTGTTCCTGAACAGATGCGTTATCTCATGGATCACTTCGTGATCCCCGAGATCCTGCTTCGGTGCGAAGTCCGGCCTGTCCTGACCCACAGGGTGCTCAAGGTCTACGGCCTGAGTGAGCCGAGCATTGCGGATACCCTGAAAGACCTCCCGAGAAAAGCCAAGAATGTGATCCTGGGCTTCTATCCCAACTTCCCGGAAAATCACATCACCCTCAGCCTGAGAGGTGAAGATGAACCGCAAGTGATGGGGGAAGTGGACGCTCTGGAGAAAGAGATCAGGGTCCTTCTGGGTCCGCATATCTTTGCCACAGGAAATCAGACTATGGAGGCCGTAGTGGGTGAACTGCTCAGGCAGAGACAGTGGACGCTTTCCGTGGCTGAGTCCTGCACAGGCGGGCTTGTCGGGAATCTCGTGACCAATATTCCGGGCAGCTCCACCTACTTCCAGGGAGGGGTGACTGCGTACAGCAACCAGGTCAAAATAGATCTCCTCGCTGTTTCTCCAAAAACGCTCTCGAAACATGGCGCGGTGAGTGATCAGGCGGTCCGGGAAATGGCGGAGGGGGTCAGGAAGAACCTCAAGGCCGATATCGGCATTGCCACATCAGGCATTGCAGGCCCTGATGGCGGCACTGAACAAAAGCCGGTGGGCACTATCCATATTGGCCTGGCCACCGCTGAAAAATCTTTTTCAGGAAAATACGGTTTCCGGGGTAATAGAGAACAGAACAAGCTCAACGCAGCCATGATGGCTCTCGACTGGGTAAGAAGGTACCTCAATGGAGATCCGTTCCTTTCTCGCTTTTGAACTGCCGCTTGAGATAAAGAAGATCGTGACCCGGGTTTTTGAGGATAGCCGGAGGTCAAGCCTCGATGTCCGATGGGTAAGACCTGATGGCATCCATCTCACCGTGGTCTTCATGGGCAATGTCAAGACCGAGGATTTGGAGGCCATGGGAAATGAAATCGGGATGGTCTGCTCCGACTTTTCCCCTTTTCAGATCGCCCTAAAAGGGATAGGCTGCTTTCCCAACTCCCGGAACCCCAGGGTGGTCTGGCTTGGTCTGGTTGGGGATGTGGAGCGGATGTCCCGCTTCAGGGATCGGCTTCAAAAGCAACTATCGCCCTTTGGGATCCAAGAAGAAAAGAGACCCTTCAAACCCCATCTCACCCTCGGAAGGTTCAAGAAAGCTCTAAGGGATGAAGCGTCGCTTCGAAAACTGATGGAAAAGCACAAAGACGTGACGAGCCTCGTCTGCACCCTTGATGAGTTCATGCTCTTCAAGAGCGACCTGAAACCGGGTGGCGCGGTTTACACAAAAATGCTATCATGGCCGCTCTCCGGAACAGACTGACTTTTACCCATAAGTGGGGTTACTGGACACAGGGGGTACGGATTGGGGGTCGCTACGCTCTGGCGGGTGTGGGTGCCTTTTCTGGATGTGACTGGCGGGAGGCCGCTGTCCTTTTCGTGACTTATCTGTGGGGGAAACCCCTGGCCCCGAGCGAAGTCGAGGGGAACAGTGGGAGGGGGCAGAACTCCCCCATGGATAAGTCACTGAAAAGACCAGGCCGGGAGACTTGGAACGAAAGAAAAGCCCCATGCCCGCCGGTACGCTGCTTTTGAGGAGCGCTGCGCAACAGCGCAGCTTGAGGAGCGGCCTGCGGCCTTGAGGATTAATACTAGCACCGTTGATCTGGCTGACTCTGGAGTTCTTATCTTTTTAATTTTAGCCATTTATTCTTTTTCGCGTTTTCTCTTTTTTCGTGTTTTCGTGATCATGTTTTTTTGTTTTTTTAATTTTAGGCACTTTAGACACTTTAGACACTTACTCTCACTTTAGGCATTTCTTCTCACTTTATTCATTTCCTGGGGGTTTAGACATGGCAGAGCAGATGGACAAAGATAGGGCGGTTGAGCAGGCGATTACCCAGATCGAGAAACAATTCGGCCGGGGATCTATCATGCGGATGGGACAGGACAATGTCGTGGACGTACCGGCCATCTCCACCGGCTCTCTCGCTCTGGACTTTGCTCTTGGCGTGGGAGGCGTGCCGAGGGGGAGGGTCGTCGAGATTTATGGTCCCGAGGCATCGGGCAAGACAACCCTCGCCCTTCACATTGGCGCGGAGGCGCAGGCCCTTGGGGGCATGGTCGCTTTCATCGACGCGGAGCACGCCCTTGATGTGAATTATGCCCGAAACCTGGGTGTGGATGTGGACAGCCTGCTCGTTTCCCAGCCCGACACAGGAGAACAGGCCCTGGACATCGCCGAAATCCTGGTAAGGAGCGGCGCCCTGGACGTGCTCATCATTGACTCTGTGGCCGCCCTTGTACCGAGGGCGGAACTCGAAGGAGAGATGGGCGACCAGCACCTCGGGCTTCAGGCAAGACTCATGTCTCAGGCCCTGAGAAAACTGACGGCTACGATAAGCAAATCCTTGACCTGCGTCATCTTCATCAATCAGATCAGGATGAAGATCGGCGTCATGTTCGGCAGTCCGGAAACCACCACTGGAGGCAACGCCCTGAAATTCTATGCTTCCCAGAGGATCGATATCCGCCGCATTGCGGCCATCAAAGACGGGGACCAGATTATCGGAAGCAGAACCAAGGTGAAGGTGGTGAAGAACAAGATCGCCCCCCCATTCAAGGATGCTGAGTTTGACATCATCTACGGGACGGGTATCTCGAAAGAGGGCGATATCCTCGACCTGGCCGTCTCCTATGACATCATCGAAAAGAGCGGAGCCTGGTATTCCTTTAAGGGCGAGCGGTTGGGCCAGGGCAGAGAAAACGCCAGGAAATTCCTGGCTGAAAATACCGATATCAGAGACAAGCTTGCTGACCTGGTCAAAGAGAAACTGGGCCTTAAAAGAACAAAGACCGAACAGAGTGATCAGGGGGCCAAGAAATCGAATGAATAGGATGAGCAGGACATAAGCATGGATTTTAGGCAAATCAGACAGAGCTTTTTGGACTTCTTCAAAGCGCGTGAGCATGAAATCGTGGCGAGTTCATCCCTGATCCCAAGGGATGATCCCAGCCTTCTTTTTACCAATGCAGGGATGGTTCAGTTCAAAGGGCTTTTTCTCGGCACGGAAAAGAGAGGCTACACCCGGGCAGCCACCTCGCAAAAGTGCGTGCGCGCAGGCGGGAAGCACAATGACCTTGAAAACGTCGGTTATACAGGAAGGCACCACACTTTTTTCGAAATGCTCGGCAACTTTTCCTTCGGCGACTACTTCAAAGTGGAAGCCATTCATTGGGCCTGGGAGTTGTTGACCGATGGGTACAAATTGCCTTCGGATAAATTGTGGGCCTCCATCTACAAGGATGACGACGAGGCCTACAGGATCTGGGAGCGGGAGATAGGCGTTCCGCCCGCGAGGATCGTCCGCCTGGGCGAAAAGGACAACTTCTGGGCCATGGGTGACACAGGCCCCTGCGGTCCCTGTTCTGAAATTCTGATTGACCAGGGAGAGGGCGTAGGCTGCGGGAGGTCCGAATGCGGCCCAGGCTGTGACTGTGATCGTTATCTGGAGATATGGAACCTGGTGTTTACCCAGTTTGATCGCGACCCCACGGGGAAACTGACCCCTCTTCCGAGAACGAACATTGACACAGGACTGGGCCTTGAGAGGCTTGCCGCCGTGGTTCAGGGAGTGACATCCAACTACGATACGGACCTGTTCAGAGACATCATCGGCCGGATAGGGGAGATCGCCGGGAAGCGATATGGCGACAATGCAAAGCAGGACGTTTCCTTTCGAGTGATTGCCGACCATGCCCGAGCCACCGCTTTCCTCATCGGCGACGGCATCATGCCCTCCAATGAAGGCCGCGGCTATGTGTTGAGGCGTATTATGCGAAGGGCCATCCGGTTCGGTCAGGCCCTCGGCATCGATGAGCCTTTCCTTCATCTCGTGGCCGGAAGGGTCATCGACATCATGGGGCTGGATTATGTGGATCTGACCACCTCCCGGAGTTTCATCGAGAGCATCACCCTCAATGAAGAGAAACGGTTCGCCGACACCCTCTTTTACGGGATGAAGGTGCTCACCGAGGAAGTGGCCGGAATCAAAGAGAAAAGAGAAAGCACCATCCCCGGTCCCATCGCCTTCAAGCTGTATGATACGTACGGCCTGTCTCTGGACATCGTTCAGGATGTGGCCAGGGAAGAAGGGCTCGGGGTGGATCTCGCCGGATATGATCAGGCCATGGCCAGGCAGAGGAGCCAGTCTCAGGAATCATGGAAGGGGAGCGGCGAAGAAAAGATCCCTGATGTCTATCACGACCTGGCCAACCGGGGCGTGCGGAGCAAGTTCGTCGGCTACGAGGCCTTTGTATCTCGTTCAAAGGTGATGGCGATCGTAAGAGGAGGGAAGGAGGTCGCCTCCGCAGGAGCGGGCGAAGACATCGAGCTCGTCCTTGATCAGACTCCGTTTTATGGAGAGGCTGGAGGGCAGGTGGGTGATAAAGGCTGGGTTATGCGTGACGGGACAAGGTTGCAGGTGACCCATACGATGAAATTCGGTGATCACCTCATCGTGCACAAGGGAACGCTTCGAAGCGGCGCCCT
>JAHECH010000406.1 GCA_024641835.1 Deltaproteobacteria bacterium | reverse complement strand
CAACGGCCTCTGAACTGAAACGATCTCACGGAATCGGCAAGCTTCGTGTACGCAGAGCAGTAAAGGTCTGCTTCACCGTAGCGTGTAAAGTGATAGCATGTAATATAAAGAGATGGGCGAACGCCCATGCTCTATTAGAGAGGGCTCTACACTGCTTTCCATCGGCTGTTTGGGCTCATCTAAAAACATTTAAGAGTGATCCTATTAGAATAGCGCTCTGTCTGCGAATAGCCCGTTCTCTACAGCTTCGATAAATTCGACGTTTGGAAAAGGGCACTTTCTTCTCAGGAATCATTGTTTAAGGACGTCCCCCGCATCACTTAGTCTCAATCCTGCTAATCATAGAATTCAATACTGCGAAATCGGCTCATTCATACACGCTGCCTCGGGCGCCACAGGCGACCAAGACGATCCGGTTTGTATCTACCTCAGGTCTGTAAATCAATCTATAGCCCCCTATGCGATATCGCCACAAGCCCTTCATATCCCTGCTCAGCGGCTTCACCGTATCCCCTACCTCTTTGAGAGGGTCTCTCACGATTTTTCCAAGTGCCTCCAGGATTCTGCCTTGAATCTTTTTGTCTAGTCCCTTTATAGATTTTGTGAAAGTTTCTGGCATGGCGATGTACCATGATGCCACTTGGGGCTTTTCAGGCTCAGCCTCGGCCTCCAACCTCGATTCAGGCGCAGATTCCTCTTCTAAGACTTTTCCCTTGGCAGGCAGACCAGCAGGAGGAGGCGCCCGCTTAAAATACTTCTCTTCCGTCTCGGGCGATTCGCCCAGCTTTTCCTCGCCAAATAAATCCTCTAAATCGAAGCTAAGATCTTCGGCAACAGCCGTCTCCTTAGCCGCAGTCCACCCACGATATGAAGCCCAAACATTTTCGAACTGCTTCCTTCCGATATAAGGAATGAAGCGGACATTGCCAACCTCAAGTTCCTTCAAGCTTGTTTTGATTGCCACAATCTCATCAGAGAGAAGAATGTCAAAAGGGGAAGCGTCGACTAGGGCCCTTTGGACCGCAGTGATGGTCTCAGAAAAAGTACCTTGGTACACGACATCAGCCTTAGTGTTCTCAGTGCTTGCCTTCTTCACGGTGCCACTTCTAGTAGCTTACGATCTTGACAGCTATTCTTGCTCATTCACGATTTTCTAATACACCGCTCTTGTAGATTTCCAGCAAAGCTTTCCGTTCTTCTACAGTATCCATTCCTCGCTCTTCTTTTTCGAAATTCAGCCTAACCTCTGTCTTTTATCAACTCACGATATCAAGTCATTGCCTTGATCCGGCCCCAACCAGGAGCGAAAGAAACAGGTTGTCATCTGGATAATTGAGTTATTTGATTGTTTAAGGACGTCCCGCAATCCAGAGAGACCATCGGTCAGTCCCAAGAAACCATACAGGCGAGATACTCGCTCAGGACCATCCGTACAAGCACTCCGCCTGTCTCAGCTACCGCATATCGATAGCGACCCGGTTGAACCACGATCCAGTCCCCGGAATGCTCGAACCGGTCAGGAAATTTGCATAATGCTCTGAGGAATGCCCGGCTACCGATTTCCGGCCACAACTCCGGCTTGTCAGTGGCAAGTTGGTCGAATGCCGATCTTTCCGCTCCACTCAATGTCTGCAAGGGCACAAAACCGACTACAGCCGGCTCCTCCAATTTCGGGTACAACTCGTATGCGGCGTGCCCTCTTGCAAGCTTCAGCACGACATTCTTAACCCGATCCGTCTCCGGTTCCCATAGAAAGTAGTCCGGCTCTTGCCTTCTTCGGGATCCGTCGATTCTTCTTTTCAACGCCGGATTTACTTCCAGAATTCGCTTGACGTTGGGACGTCTCAAGCCGGATGTATCCGTGCCGCCGCAAATAACGCAATCCAAGAAGCAGGCCAGATATTGCTCATCCAGCGAGAAAGACGCATTGCAACTTTCGCAGGCTCCCACGACCGGCAACTCCGGAGGATAGGGATCATCCACCAGAACCTTCGATGGAACGTGATCGCGTGTATCGGGATGGGCGCCGCAATAGACACACACGCCCGTGAGGCGTTCATCGATGAATAGGTGGCGTGGATCCATTATTGTCCCGATTGTGTAGCCTGCCCTTCGAGCTTGTGTGATAAAAGATATGAGAACTTAGCACTGATCATTCTTTTCCGTTCTTCGATAAAGTCCTCTAATCGGTCGAGCTTCCACAGGTCCCTATCCCTCGGAATGAGATGCATATCTAAATAGTTCTCCGCTTTGTCGGCGAACCATACTTCGGGGAGCATGTCCGATTTGCCCCAGGCTCCGTTTTCGCACATTGACATTAAAGTCGTTCCCGCGGACAGAGCGTTGAAATTTCACAGCCAGTGACGACAGCTTTCCAAAGCAGTGCGTTCACAACAAGCGGATGCCCATCTGGATAAGAGATCCATTTGAGCGTCAAATATTCGCCCGATTTTGATGTCCTGTACATCGACATTGAGGAGGCTTCCTTTAGAGAATTGCATCTTATTGAATCATTAGAGCTTTTCTTATTTTTCGAACAGTCCATTGGGAATTCTCAAGCTGATGTTCCCAGATTCGGATTACAGTCCATCGTTTTTGCTCAAGTTGCTTTTTTATAGTTTTGTCCCGTTCTCGATTCCCACGGATCTTTTTTGCCCAGTATTCAATATTCGTCTTTGGAATTAGTTTGCACTTTGGACAACCATGCCAAAAGCACCCGTCGATGAACAGGGCCAGCCTCTTTTTGGGGAAGACAAAATCCGGCCTACCCGGCAAGTTGAACTGCCTTCTCCATCCCGTTATTTGATTCTTCCGAAGTAGCTCAACCATCTTCATTTCGGTGCTTGCGTTCCCTTTCGACCGAATTCGAGACATTGTAAAGGAACGGCTTTCTTTTGACATGTCGTCAGCCATATATTTTCAGAAACATTCCATGGCTATTTTTTCTACATTATCTTTGTCCAAAGCGCCAATGAGCGTCACTCCTCCCTTGAGATTAAGATTCTTCATTACCTGGCGGAATTTTTCCCTCTCAAACAGCTTCTTGTCAGTTTTGTACGATTCATAGAGCTTTCTTAATATGGCTGAAAATAGATGGGTTGACTGCGAGGTAGTAGGACGCTCGATGATGTTTGCGCGGACATCATACTGGTACAGCAGACACGTTAATGCATCCTCCAATGAGAGTTCTTCAACACGGGCGCAAAGGTAAGCCATCCACCAGAGACGAGAAGCTGCATCGTCTCTCTCAAATCCTCGCGCACCCATAATAAAGAAGTGAGTCTGAATATGCTTAGCGGCTTTGTCATCGTCAGCTGGGATAGGCCATCTTTTTCTCGAATAGTTCAAAAGCAAAGTGTGGGTTAAATATATCCAAAGCCGTTCATCCCTTGCCAAGTAGGGTGTCAAACCGCCCATGGCATCCAGCATCACCATGCAATTCTGAACTTCTCTGTGGTCCTCTTCATCGCAAGCGATGGAAGCTAATTTCTCTTGATCTATTTCGAGGTCAATCTCGAAGTAGCTCCTGGTATCAGAGACTAGAAAACTGAAATCTCCTGACCGGTATTGATCCAAGTTGCTTCTTAACCCACCAAAAAGCTCTCTGGCGCTTGCAGTTTTCAAGAGTCGGGCCTTCATCATTCACTTCCCCGGAATATATAGGTTTCCAAAAGCGAAAGAGGGTATTGCAGTAGCCGCTCAGCAATCAAGTATGCATCTTCTGTCTCAATGTTGCAGCCGTTGTTATGGGCTTGACTTCGGATGACTCCAGCCCACTTGTAATGCTCATACTCCCCTGATGAGTCTTTGAGCTTTTGTATTGCTTGCATCACGGCCGCAAAATAAACTGAGTTAAGAAGAATCACCTTGTTTTTTTGGTTGTTTCTTGCATTGTCAATCTTCTCCTTCATGGTCGCGCTTACCTCAATATTAATATGGTCCTGATCGAAACCCAATGTCCACTCTGCACCCTCTAGAGTGTCCTTTTTGACTAAATCAAATACCGAGGTGACGGGCTTGAAAAAATCTCGATCAATATAGAAAACCTGCACTTCATCTTGGGCAAGAATATCGCCGACTGAGAAGCTGAAAGGCCCATGCCCAAATTCGGAATTCATATCTGTTGATATGAATGAAGAAATATCTTTCCGCACTACAATATATGGTTCAATTCTGACCTCACCGCGCAGGGATCCTATTTTGAAAATGGCTTTTTGCTTCTGCTCCCTTGTGGCAATAACTGACCTGAAATAAGTGTCTCTGCAGGAGATGATAGATACATATTCAGCATTGCCTTTGCTGATTTCATTGCGTATCTCTTCAGAAGAGAGTGCATAGCTTACTTCCAGCCCAACATCTGTTGCATCCTTATCGATTTCGAATACTGCAGTCGCTTGGAACTCGCTGCTCTTGTAGTCGTCGCTCGAAGGCCGAAGGACTGGATATGGGAAGGCCTTTTGCTTGTCAAATCTCATTTGCCACCACCTTGATAGCTCCCGAAAAGTTCTCGCTTAGTTCGATGTTTAAACTGTAGCGCGCACCTGCTGTCATATCAAGAATGACGCTCCCATCTTTAATGTAGCCGCAATCCGATCTTACAACATCAACAGGGTAGTCGCTGTCATCCCCCGCTTCTAGAAGTCGAACGCGGAACTTGCCTGTCCTAGTGGGAGTGAAAGCAATCTTGCGCCTATTGTTGCTGCTCACAATTGCTCGAACGTCGCTAAGGTCGACAGCAGGTTTTTGGAGGCCTTTCCCCACCCCGCCTTTGCTCCCACCTTTGCCGCCTGTGCCGCCACCGCCGCCACTACCGCTTCCACCTCCTCCACCGCCGCCTCCATCCCCTTCGCCCTCGTCATCTTCTTCATCGCCATCAGGTTGAGGAGATGAGTATACTTTCACTTTTATTGGTTTAGCTTGGATCAATATTTTGCCATATGGATTTATTTCTTCTACGCCTTTTCCAGA
>JAHECH010000405.1 GCA_024641835.1 Deltaproteobacteria bacterium | reverse complement strand
CCCCATCCGTCACCTCGCCATCCTCTGTCTTCAGCAAGCCAGAGACAGCCTTGAGGGTTGTGCTTTTTCCAGCGCCGTTGGCACCAAGGAGGGCGACAATGGCTCCTCTGGGCACCTCGATGGAGACCCCTTTGAGTACCAGGATGACCTCGTGGTACTTTACCTCAATGTTGTTGATTTTCAGTATGGCTTCTGCTGCTTCCAACGCCTAACCTCCATGGGCGGTGAAATCGGTTCGCGATTTCATGAAATGCGGCTGCGCCGCTTCGCCAAAAGAATTACCAGCCAAGCCACTCCTTTTCCCACTTTTCCGGCCAGCGTTTCTTCAGATCCACCGCCTCCACGGTCTGGAATTTTCCATCCTTCCATTCCTGGACGCGACATCCCGTGGCCGGTCGATGATCCGTGGGGGTAAAGGTGATGGGCGCTGCACCAAGGCCGATATCGTAGTCCCTGAGTGTCTCAAAGCCTTTTTTCATGATGCCCTCTCCGTTAAAGGCACCTGCCTTGTCGGCCCGTTTCATGGCCTCCCAAAGGATAAGAGCGTCTCCCCAGGCCTGAACCGTTCGGATGGTCCTCTTATCCTGCGGCACTCCAGGGCTGTATTTCTTGGCTGATGCGACCACGATGTCCATGTTCTTGAACGGCTGTCCGTAGAACGCGCAGGGGGTGGCACCCATGGCTCCTTCAGCAGCCTCACCAGCAAGACGAGGTAAGTTCTCATCAAAACCCCAGTTGTTAATTATGTTATCAGCGCCCAGTCCCAGAGCGTACTCGTCCCGGATGGTCGCTGAAACGGACATGGTGGTGTTGCCGTGCCAGACCACATCAGGTTTGAATTCCTTGAGGGCCATGACCTGGCTTTTGGTGTCCAGTGCGAAAAGGGAAACGTCCTGATCCGGTCCCACTTCAAAGCCGAGAAGGGCAGCTTGATCCTTGATCGCCTTGATGGGTGCGCTGGAATAAGGTGTAGCGAACGCGTAGGAGCAGGCGAGCCTCGGTTTTCGCTTTCCGTAGTCCTTCTTTGTAGGCCATCTCTTGTCGAACCAGGCGGTGAGGCAGGCCCTGGCGTTGGTTGAGTAATCCGATGAGAAGAAAAGGTTATAGGGCGTTTTCTTGGGATCGGTCAAATTGGCGGAGTAAGAAGCAGAAACATAAGGCATCTTGTCTTTGTTGACCGTAGGTGAAAGGGCCTCTGTGTCACCTGTCCCCCATCCCATGATGGACACGACGCCCAGTCTCACGAGAAGCTTATATTTTGTGATCGCCTCTGGGATACGGTACCCATAGTCGAACCAGGTGTACTTGATCAACTTTCCGTTGACCCCTCCGTTGTCATTGATGTACTTGATTGCATCCTCCATGCCGATCGCATAGTCTTTGCCCACGTCTGAAGTTGCTCCAGTCGTGTCCATGATGCCGCCAAGCTTGATTTCTTGGGCCGCTGCCATGGTGGACAAACCAAAGAGTATGAACAGCGCTGAAACCAGTACACCGATTTTCTGCACTCTTGTTTTCTTCATCTTTTCCCCCTTTGCTGATGAGAAGCTAAAGTTAAACCCCTATGGGAAATCCCGAAACTCACGTGCGATTCTTCACCTCCTTTCTAGTATGAAAATGGCCAGAGGTTGAAATAGTTCTTGATCTGCCACCAGCGGTAGGCAAGTCCGTTGGGCTCGTAGATCAAGAAGACGCAGATGGCAAGGCCAAAGGCCGAATCCTTGATATAGGCAAAGTCGAAGAGCAGCTTTGGATAATAATCTCCAAGAGGAATCACCAGCCACTGGAGAAGTTCCATGACAATAACCATAAACAGGGAGCCAAAGATAGCTCCATGGATAGAGCCCACCCCCCCGATGAGAATCACGCCCACGAGCCATAAGGACCAGAACCAAGGAAAGTGTTCAGGGCTTAGAGCGGCCGTGTTGCTCACCCAAAAAGCGCCTGCAATGCCTGCAAAAAAACCTGCCACGAAAAAGGCGAGAAGTTTGTACCAGACGATGTTGATTCCGAGAGCCATGGCAGCGATATCGTTGTCGCGGATCGCTACCCAGGCCCGGCCGGTCTTGGAACGGAGCAGGTTGGCAAAGACGATCACCACGAGGGTGAGCAATACGGCCATGAGGTAGTAGGTCCTTACATCTGTATCAATGGCCCACGCCCCGATCTTGATCGTTCCGGGAGGCAAGGAAAAAGCCTGGCCTCTGCCACCGATCTGGCTGATATATTGAGTGAGGAAGAAGTCCACGGTAATGAACTGGGCAGCCATAGTGGTGAGGATGAGGTAGAAGCCTTTGACCTTTGCGCAGGGCAAGCCGAAGAGGACACTCCATAGACCTCCGAAGACGCCTGCAATCAAGATGCTGGTGGGGTAGGCGAGACCCCAGTCCACGATGACCTGCGGCCAGGGGAACTGGAGGACAAGGAGGGTGCTGGTGTAAGCTCCCACGGCGATGAAGGCAGCATGACCAAGGGTGATAAGACCCGTGTAGCCGATCAGAAGCTGGACCCCGAGGGCCCCCATGGCGGTATATCCCACCATCGTAGCCACACTGAGAAAGTAGCCCGGCAGGAGGAGAGGAATGCCGATGAAGACAATGACCAGCAGAAGGACCATCTTGAACTTGATGAAAGTTGTCTGCCACCAACTCTGATCTTCTACGTAGCTTTGACGGTAATCACCGCAGGGCAACCAGACACTCGACATAAAATAACCTCGCGTTGCTCGGTAATTTTATAGTGAGCGGCGAAGCCGCGTTATATAAAATCGCCCAGCGATTTTATGTCTAGACACGCTCAATCCTTTCCCAACCCCACAATCCGTAAGGTTTGAATAGGAGGAAGACCGCCATAAAAGCAAATGGCATGATCTCTTTTACTCCGCCAGGGAAGTATTGGTCAAGATAAGCTCCAGAAAGATTTTGCAACACCCCGATGATGATGCCTCCTACGATCGCCCCGGGTACGGAATTGAGCCCTCCGAGAACCACTGCGGGCAAGACGATGAGCCCCAGATGGCCGACCGAGATGTTAAGACCATTGATATTACCCAACAACGCACCGCCCACACCAGCACTCATAAAGGCAATGGACCATGCCGCAGCATAAACAAAACGGGCACTCACCCCCAAAGAAAGAGCTGCTGTCTCATCGTCCGCCGTCGCTTGCATGGAAAGACCCCAACGCGTGTATTTGAAAAAGGAAACGAAAACGATCAGAAGGACGATAGCCAGGATAAAAGACCAGAGATAGACGGGAGAAATCATAAGAAAGCCAAGGGTAATGGGCTTGATGGAAAAGATGGCGGGTTGGAAAACCCGAGTATCTGTCCCCCAGGTGAACTCCACCATGCCCTTGAAAAAGAAGGAGAGACCGACGGTGACCATGATCACGGCGAGGATGGGTTCGCCGATCAGCTTGTCCAGGAAGATTCTCTCGGTCAAGAAACCTAGGACAACGCCAATGATGAGTGTGCAACCGACTGCGAGGATGAACGGTATTCCCATCTCGTAGAAGGTGAGGGTTACATAACCGCCGATGAGGGTCAGTTCGCCCATGGCAAGGTTGAGGACTCCGGAGCACTTGTAAATGAGGACCCACCCGAGGGCAACGAGAGCGTATATCCCGCCGACGAGAATCCCGGTGATCAGGGTCATGAGGAAAAGTTCCATCCACTAAACCTCCGTTGGTCTACGGGTTCACACTCTGGATACGAAGGTCGGTTTTGATGCGCTGTTCCCGGCCATCCTCATAGGTGATGGTCGTATCCATATGGACCATGTCTGTGTCGGAATAGAGGGCGGCTACGATATCCTTGTACCTGTTCTCGACGAACGCTCTTCGAAGCTTGCTGGTTCTCGTCAGCTCTTCATCATCAGCGTCGAACACTTTATACAGGTTAATGAAACGGTGAATACGAGCCGTTGCTGGAAGATCCTTATTCGCTTCTTCAATCTGTTTTTGTACGAGGCCATACACTTCAGACTTCTGGGAAAGCTCTGGGTAACTCGTATAATTGATCTTTCTTTCATCAGCCCACTTGCCCACCACGGAATAATCGATGCACATGACCGCAGTGACAAAAGGTCTCTTATCACCGATGACCCAGGCTTCCTGGACAAACGGGCTGAATTTGAGCCGGGTCTCCAGATACTGAGGGGAGAAGGGGCGGCCATCGCTTAAGGTCATGACGTCCTTGGAACGATCGAACACCACGAGGTGGCCGTCCTCATCGATGAATCCCCTGTCCCCAGAATAGAGCCAGCCGTCCACCAGGGTCTTCCTGGTAGCCTCCTCATTCTTGTAATAACCCTGAAAAACAGATGGGCTTTTGGAAATGATTTCCCCTGCCTCGGTGATCCTCACCTCTGTTAGAGGGATGGGTGTTCCTACAGTGTCGAATTTTACATCGCCATCTCTGTGGACGATAGAAATGCCTGCGATCTCTGTCTGACCATAAATCTGCTTCAGGTTCACGCCCAGAGCATGAAAGAACCGGAAATGGTCGGGTCCCATGGCCGCTCCACCCGTATAGGCATGCCGCAACCGGGACATGCCGAGGTGATCCTTCAGCTTTTTCTGCATGGTGATGTAAGCGAGCCAGTTCACTACCCTCAAGCTCCAAGAGACAGGCTTTTTCTCAAACTTGAGGTTCGCCACCTTGTATCCCACCTTGGTGGCGAATTCGTAGGTTTTTCTTTTGATCCAGGTGGAGTCGATATACTTTACCTGAACCTGCCGTGTCATCCCCTCATAGAGCCTTGGAGGAGCAAACATGACATGAGGTCCGATCTGACGGATATCCTCGCGGGCGGTGGTGGGCTCCTCAGGGAAATTCAACGTGTATCCCATCTGAAGCCCACAGGAGATGGACATCATTTGTTCCCCGATCCAGGCAAAGGGCAGGTAGGAAACGAAATCATCCGTATCATAGCAGGGGTCCACGGACATGAGATTCTGACCCATGGTG
>JAHECH010000404.1 GCA_024641835.1 Deltaproteobacteria bacterium | reverse complement strand
ATGCAAATGAAAGCCTGAGAGGGACATCTCAGGCTTTCATTTGCATGCAGTCAGGAAACGATTAAGGATGGCTGCGATCGTATCGAGCGCGCTATCTGCTCATAAAAGACATTCGAACACAAGAGGAGGACATTCCGATGGCTAAGAGTCGTGTGGCAATTATAAGAACACCCGAAAAGCCTGTTGAGGAAGAAATTCGCGAGAAAGTGAGAGAGGCTATCGAAGCCATAGGAGGAATGAAGAGATTCGTCAAACCGGGTAACCTTGTGATTGTGAAGCCCAACCTGGTGATATCGATGACGTCGGATACAGGCGCCACAACCGATTTACGTGTATCCAAAGCTGTTGTCGACCTTGTCCGGGAGCAAGGAGCGCGTGCCATTATCGCCGAATCGTGCGGCACAGGAGGAGACACCGAGAAGGTGTTTCGCACGACCGGGTACGATAAGTTGAGGGATAGGGGCTATGAAGTCGTCGATTTCAAAAAAATTCAGAATGTTGAAGTTCCTATCCCAAATGCCCATGTTGTCGAGAAGGTGATGGTCCCAGAATTGATCAGGCAGGCCGATGTGATCATCAATATTCCGAAAATTAAGACACACGACCAACTGGGTATGAGTGGAGCCCTCAAAAACATGAAAGGGGGGCTTGCGGAAAAAGAAAAGAACCGGCTGCACAAGGAAGGCCTCTCGCAGGGAATTGCTGAAATAAACGTGATTTTGAGACCAGCGTTGACCGTTGTTGATGGCATTATTGGGCAAGAGGGCTTGGGTCCCGTTTTCGGGGAACCTGTGCAAATGAATCTCATCATTGCAGGAGATGATCCCGTTGCTGTGGATACCGTCCTCTGCCATATTATGGAGATTGACCCGATAGATGTTCCTTACATTAAGCTTGCTGAAGAAAAAGGCATCGGCACCATGAGAATGGATAAGATTGACCTCATTGGGAAGAAGATCAACGAGGTTAAAAGACGCTTTAAGATGCCAGAGGAAGACATTAAAAAGATTCAGATTCCCGGGTTTCAGTTGGTATTCGGCGAAAAATCCTGCACGGGATGTAGAAACACTATGTACAGTGTCATAAAAGATATGGACACCAAAGGATTACTAGAACACTTAAAGGGGCTGACTGTCCTCGCCGGTGAGATTGAGAAGTTACCACAGATCGATAAAAGAAGCCTGGTCTTAGTAGGTGCCTGTGCCGCCAAGAACAAAGAAGAAGGCATTCGATACGCGCCAGGATGTCCACCCCGCAACTATTGGGTAATTGAAGCTGTTACGGGCGCCCCCCAGCAAGCACGAACATCGGATTTCCGCCAAAAGAGCGAAAAATAATGACCCGTAAGAATCATTGGTTTGCTCCGCGCGACTTCTCATCAGGCACCTTCTCTGAGTCCTACGAACCGCAGAGCATCCCGCCACCCCTCATTCCCACAACCCAACTTGTTCACTTGGGGATTGGTTGTTATTGTGCTGGGCTTTGTCTTGCAGTTTATCGGCTAAACACACTGTCCGGTCGACTGCTGAAAACGCAGGAGAGGGACTATGATTAAAATTCTAGATATTACAGGGCAGCTATACCAAGGATGAAACGGATTATAAAAGCATCGACAATACTTATGATGATTATTGCAGCGGGATTGTTCATAACACTGTTGAGACGTTCGGCTCGATCATCTGATAATTTAAATCAGGAAATGGAATACCTGGTTTCTGGATTCGTAGAGAAAGACAAATCGGTTAGGAATTGTGTTCTGTCTGTGATGAAGGGTGATGGCTCTTTCTCCTGGTCGGGCGCAGCGGGAATCGCCAGCCAAAACGGTCAGGTGCCTATGACCCAAGACACTCCTATCTATATCGCCAGTATCACCAAGCTATATACTGCCACGGCAATCATGCGATTGTATGAAGAGGGAGCACTCTCTTTGGATGATCCAATGTCGAAATACCTTCCAGAAGGCCTTATTCGAGGCATTCATGTGTATAAGGGAAAGGATTATTCCCACGAAATTACCATCAAAGAATTGTTGTCCCATACTTCAGGTATAGCAGATTACTATACTGAGAAACCGAAAGGAGGGAAAAGCCTTTTTGAATTGTTCCTGGAAGACCCGGAACGGTCATGGACGGTAGATGAGACTATCGAAAGGGCACAAAAGGACCTGAAACCTAATTTTCCGCCAGGGACGGATGCATCCTATTCGGATACAAATTTCCAGTTATTGGGAAAGGTCATCGAGGCCATAACCGGTAAGCCGCTTCACACCGTTTACGAGGATTTTATCTTTCGTCCTCTGGGCCTCAAGCATACTTGGTTGACCGGCCGTTCCAAACCCGAGGTCGCTCCATCCGCTCCCCCAGCGGATGTATTTTATAAAGATATGAACATTACCAATACCCGCTCGAATGGGGCCTACTGGGCTGATGGAGGAATTGTTTCTACAGCAGAAGAAATGATCATTTTCCTGAAAGCCCTGAATGAAGGGCGAATTGTTAGTGGGGAGACGCTCAAATTGATGCACAACTGGCACAAATTGGAATTCCCACTTCAATATGGGTACGGAACGATGTACTTCAAACTGCCCTGGTTCATTACTGTGGTGATGAAAGTGCCGCCTTTATGGGGTCATTCGGGTTCTACGGGCTCATTCCTTTATTATTCCGAGGACCTGAATCTGTACATGGCAGGATCTATCAATCAGGTAGAATCAAAGTCTAAACCGTTTAGGCTGATGCTAAAGGTGATGAAGACTATTCAATCGAAAATGGTTGCGGGATGAAGGACGGGCATTCATGTATTGATAAAGGTTGCCATAATGGTGGTAATCAATTTCCTGCTTCCTTCCGCCGCTTGCCTATCCGGCCATAGTGTGCGAATATGGCGAACAACGACGGAATCGTGGAACCATGGAAAAGAATCCTCCCCCCACTGACCAGCAACTCAGGAAGCTCGCCGAAGATCTCGTAAAGGAGCAAAACACCATGACCTTCGCCACAGCGTCCGGTGCTGCAGCATGGGCGGCGCCTGTCTACTACGCGAACCTGGGATTCAACTTCTATTTTTTCTCCGATCCCAATTCCAGACATATTCAGGAATCCTTGAAAAGCAACCAGGCTTCTGCAGCCATCTTTCACCCGTCATCAGCCTGGAGAGAGATACGGGGCATCCAGATGTCAGGGAGGATACAATCTCTATCACCGGGGCTCGAATCCTTGAAGGCCCTTCGCGCCTATTTAAAGAAGTTTACCTTTACCGAGGAGTTCTTCGATTCCCGGCAGAAACTTGACCTCGAAGCCTTTGCGAAGAGGTTCCGCGTCAGGTTGTATCGCTTTAAGCCCGACCTTGTCTATTACATGGACAACCGGATTCGCTTCAGTTTCAGGGAAAAGGTTCCCCTGTGAAAGAGAGGTGACCCTCATGAAAATCGCCATTGGCTCTGATCATGCCGGGTTTCAGTATAAGGAAGCGATCAAGCGACTCCTTGCTGAGCTCGGACACGACATCCACGACTTCGGGACAGACTCGGATGAGGCGGTCGACTACCCCCTCTTCATCCGGCCTGTGGCTGAAGCGGTTTCAAGAGGCGAGGTTGAGAGAGGCATTGTTCTTGGCGGGTCAGGCAATGGAGAAGCGATCGTGGCGAACAAAATCAGGGGCATACGCTGTACCCTGTGCTGGAATGAGGAAACGGCCATGCTTGCACGAAAGCATAATGACGCGAATGTCCTGTCTCTCGGGGCAAGGGTGATTCCAGAAAGCAAAGCCCTCGAGATCGTAAAGATCTGGCTGAGCACTCCCTTTGATGGAGGCCGCCACCTGAGGAGAATAAAACAGATTGAAGAGATCGAATTCAATCTGCACAAAGGGAGCTGATTTTGCGCGGTCCAGATCGCTCCCGACCTCCCTTTACCAGAGCTGACCGTGTCCCACATTTTTTACTGAACACAGGGGTACTAGAAACGCCTGAGGGGTCGTGGGGGTCTCTTTCAAAATAGAGAAACGAAGAGAGGACAGGAAAGACGAGGCAAAAAGGGGGCAGCGAAGGCGGGCGGCGAGGTTTCATCAGTCATTCCCATGTACGGTCTTGGATGGCTATTCCCGGGAAGCCCTCCGCCCGCCTCACCCCGCCCCTGCGGGGCCTCACCCGTCACATAAAGCTGATCATCGGGCAGCGACTTCTTCGTTTCTCTATTTTGAAAGAGACCCCCACGACCCCCAATCCTTACCCCTGTGTCCACTAGCCGCACTTATGGGGAGAAGTCAGTTACCAGAGGGAGGTCGAATATGTAGATGAGGAGGTTGGAAAGCATCCATGTCTGAAGAACTAAGCCCTAGTGCTCAGAAGGTTCAACACGCTCTGCGTCAGTTCGGAGTCTCCTGCCGGGTGGTGGAACTGCCTGGCAGCACGCGAACTTCCAAAGACGCGGCCGAAGCAGTTGGTTGCAAGGTCGAGCAGATCGCCAAGTCTATCGTGTTTCAGGGAAAGCAGAGCGGGAAGCCGATCCTTGTGGTTGCCAGCGGTTCCAACCGCATCAACGAAAAGAAGCTTCGCGATCTCGTGGCAGAGCCTGTCACGAAAGCAGATGCTGACTTTGTGCGACAGGAGACGGGATTTGTTATTGGTGGTGTACCGCCCGTGGGTCACGCCAAACCCCTGGACATCTTCATTGACGAAGACCTATTGAAGTACGACGAGATCTGGGCTGCTGCGGGGACGCCCCATGCGGTGTTCAAACTCACCTCCGCCGAACTCACCAAAATTGCGGGTGGCAAGGTGGTCAACATCTCTCAATGAGAGAGCGGAGAGTAAAAGCAAATTACTACCGGAAGCATCAGACTGTTTGCGTGCCACAACTATGCGGGGCTTGGGGTTTTCTGAAGTGACTGGCGGGAGGCCGCCGTCCTTTTCGTGACTTATCCGTGGGGGAAGCCGCAGCTCCGCTGCAGGCGGAGAATGCGGAGGGGGCAG
>JAHECH010000403.1 GCA_024641835.1 Deltaproteobacteria bacterium | reverse complement strand
CTGGATCATGTCGATCTCCACATAAATGAGGGCGAGTTTATTGGTGTGCTCGGTCCGAGTGGTAGCGGAAAAACCACACTTCTTCGAATTGTAGCTGGCCTCACCCAAGCTACCTCCGGTGACATTTTGATTGGGGGAATATCTGTTAAAGATATTGAAGTTCGAAAGCGAAATCTCTCCATGGTCTTTCAGAATTTTGCTCTTTTCCCCCATATGGATGTAGCGGAGAACATTGGCTACGGCCTAAAAGTCAGGGGGGTGTCGCCAGAGTCAATCAAAAGAAAGATCAAAGAATTGTTGGAAATGGTGAATCTTCCCCACATAGAAAGCAGGTTCCCGAATCAGCTCTCAGGTGGGCAGCAGCAAAGGGTCGCCTTAGCACGGGCTTTGGCGATCGATCCAAAAGTCCTGTTGCTGGATGAACCGTTGGGTGCGCTCGACAAAAAGCTGAGAGAGAGTATGCAGATAGAGCTAAAGCTGCTCCAGCAACGCTTGGGAATCACGACCATCTTCGTGACTCATGACCAGGAAGAGGCTCTCACGATGTCAGATCGTATCGCGGTGATGAACGAAGGAAGAATAGTGCAGTTCGATTCACCATCAAACATCTATGAAAACCCCGCTACCAAGTTTGTTTCTGGTTTTATCGGTGTGTCTAACTATTTTGAATGTAATGTAGTCGGTTCAGAAGATCCTTTTATTGTCGCAAAAACAATGAAAGGGTTACCCATCTATATTCGCCAGGACCTGCCGTCAACTCAATTAAAACGAGATGAATCAATGGTTGTTTCTGTCAGGCCAGAAAAAATCATCCTCTGCGCACAGAAGCCTGAGGAATCGAAAAACGTATTCCTGGGAACTATCCAGAATATCGTTTACTTGGGATCAATGACCCATTATTACCTGAATATTGAGAATGGGGAAAAACTTGTGGTCCACGAGCAAAATCTGATTCACCTAAACAAGAATAAGAAATTGGTCGAAGGAGATAAAATGTTCGTTCGGTGGCCGCCAGAGGCCACTAAGGTGGTGACCATTTAACCGGTCTTAGGATATATTAGAATCTAGCATTGAGGATAGGTGTCGATCTTATTGGCATCCACAGGACCCGCCAAAGGTGGGTGAAGCCCAGAAAGGAGGCAATCTATGGAAAAAGAATTTAAAGTTGACCGTCGAGGATTTCTAAAAGCTTCTGCAGTGATCTTGGGAGCAGCAACAGTCGGATTACCGAACATTTCGTTAGGGGAGGAGAAACTGCCTGAGTCCATCGTGAGCATGGCTGGTGGTGGGGATTGGGCTAAAGTCTACAAGAAGGTGTTTTGTGATCCCTGGACCCAAAAAACCGGTGTAAAGGTAATCCTATTCACAGGCGAACCTCCAGAGGGGATCGCAAAAATCAGGGCCAACCCTGAAAACCCTCCGATGAATCTTGTTTTCATCCCAGAGGCCATGGTTCCTGATACGATCAAGTGGGGTATTTTCGACCAAATGAACACTAAAGTTGTTCCCAACCTGAAGGATGTGAAACCCTGGTTTCACGACAGGTTCGATAACTATGTATGCACGAATAACTTTATTTTTTGCGTTCTCCTTTACAATAAGAAGAAGATAAAAAATATCCCCAAAAGCTGGGATGAGATGGTGGACCGAACGATCAAGGGCGATTTCGGGAAGCGGGTTTCGTTTCCTTCATTGTCCTACGGATATGCTTACCCATTCTTCTGGGCCGTCGGCAAAGATCTGGGGGACTCCGTAGACAAGATGGATAAAACTTTCGAGAAGTTCAGACTGATGAAACCCTTTGTTCCGAAATTCTGGACCACAGCTGTAGAAGCTCTCAACCTGATTGAGGCAGGTGAAGTGGACATCGTTGCTTATTGGGAGCACAGGGGGTGGAAATTTATCGATGAGGGCCACCCAGATTGGAACATAGCCATACCAACGCCCGGAATGTATGAAGGCACTGTCATGGGGAAAGTCCATAACAGTCCCCCCATTGTTTTCGACTTACTTAATTTCATATTAGACGCAAAGAATCAGGGGGAATGGGCTGCGCAGATGAGTGTTCATCCCGTCAATTCCAAGGCAAAAACATCTCCGAAAATGCAGGAAAGATTCGACAGGACCACCCCGGAAGGCGAACTTTTCACTGCCCCTGCAGCAGAGATCGCCAAAGTGAAACAAGAATGGCTAGAAAGATGGAATAAGGAAATAGGGGGATAGAAGGATGAGGGCATCAGGTAAGACGGCCATTTCTAAGGCTGTCTTACCTCAATCGATTGTCGAGCGATGTGAAAAGGATCCAGTAGACGGATACCTAACCCAAAATGATATGATCGATTCGATGAAATCAAGAAGAGCACCGATCAGTAAATCTACACTGTTGATTCTTCCAATCGTTCTGTTTCTGATGGTGTTTTTTGTAGTTCCCTATGTCGTCATTCTCTTTCTAAGTTTTTCAAAAGAAGATACGACAGGTTTAACGTTGGCGAATTATAGTAAAGTCCTATCGGACGTCTATTATTTTAAAATTCTTCTCAACACATTTCTTCTCGGGATCGGAGTGACTTCACTTTCACTGGTTCTTGGGTATCCCTGCGGTTATTTCATCGCTAAAACGAAGTCTTCTTTTAAAGGTTTCTTCATGTTCTTGGTCATTTCGCCGCTGCTGGTAAGCGTCATCATCCGATCTTATGGATGGATGATCATCTTGGGTAAAACTGGATTGATAAACACGTTTTTGATGGGGATAGGTCTCATTGATGAGCCGCTGAAGCTCATGTATAACTGGACGGGGGTGGTCATCGGGATGACACAGGTATTATTGCCTTTCATGATTTTATCGATCGCCAGCGTCATCGAGAATATCGGCGAGGAATTGACCGACATGTCAGATATCCTGGGTGCGACCAAATTTCAGACGTTCATGAAAATTATCCTTCCTCTGACTCTTGATGGAATTGCTTCGGGATGTATCATCGTCTTTATGCTCACTATCGGAAGTTTTGTGACGGTCATGCTGTTAGGCGGCAGCACTATGGTGATGTCGCTTTTGATTTATCAAGAGGTCCTGAACATCATGGATTTTAACCTTGCCTCAACCATAGGAACCGTTCTTCTGGGAACGAGCCTGATCTTTCTGTATGCCCAGGTAAAGCTCATAAAGAGGAAAGGAACAGAATCCCTTGCCAAAGTCTAAGAAAGCAGCGATTTATTTAAACACGTATCTTGTCTTGTTGTTCGCGTTTCTTTCCTTGCCCATGATGATTGTCGTCGCGGTCTCGTTCACTTCATCCTCCTACACCCACTTCCCCCCACGGGGATTTTCATTCAGATGGTTTCTTGCTGTCTTTAAGGAACCGACGTTTGTCATGGGCATATACAACAGTTTTCGACTTGCCTGCCTTACGCTCATTGTCGCAAATGTTCTCGCTGTGCCCGCAGCCCTGGCAATGGTTCGGCACAATATCCGATTTAAAGGCACTCTCCAATCTTTCTTTATGTCGCCTTTGAGTCTTCCTATGATTGTTCTAGGGGTTGGGCTCCTGCTTTTCTCATCCAGGATAGGGCTGGGACTGTCGTTTATTGTCCTGCTGGCTGGACATGTCGCCATCACCATTCCGTACATCTTCACAACCGTCTTGGGGACGTATCGCGGCATTGAACCGAATCTGGAAGAGTCATCCGAAATCCTTGGAGCCACGAATTTTCAGACGTTTCGCTACGTGACCGTTCCGTTGATCAAGCCGGGTATTATCGTCGGCTCGATTTTTGCTTTCATCATGTCCTTTGACAATGTTCCGTTATCGATATTCCTTACCGGTGTGCGGTCTGTCACGCTTCCGGTTGCTGTTCTGGTCTATCTTCAGGATAATTTTGATCCATCCGTTGCTGCACTTTCGACTATGCAGCTCTTCTGCATAGTCGTTGGATTATACATCCTGCAGAAGATGTATGGCCTGGAAAAACTCTCCAACCTGGGAGGTTGAATGTCGCTCTGATGGAAGAAAGTGCATTAGGAAATCGATGAGAAGATGCAGCTCCACATTGGATCGTGATGATGGTCAAGGGATCACGGCCAAGGCAGTTCCCTGCTTTGACGTTCTGTGCATTGGTGCTGGGGGAGCAGGTGCGACCGCCTCTGTGATGGCTTCCCGGCAGGGCGCGCGTGTGGCATTGGTATCTAAAGAACCGATCGGCTATGGGACGACCAGGCTCGCTTTGGGAGCGATGGCTGCCGTAGGGCTAAGTGAAGGGGATTCCCATTCGCTTCTGTTGGAAGAGATGTTGGAGGAAGGAGAGCATTTCAACCACAAAGGGCTCGCCATGGTCCTCTGCCGGGGTGCTAAAGAATCTGCCGCAGTACTGGAGAGCTTTGGGCATGTGTTCAAGAGAGATCACCATGGTCTTCCCGTGGCCTTCAGGATGGGCAGGCATCGAATGGCGAGAACACTGGTGAGCCCCGGCGAGGGGATCTCCATAGGAAAGGCGCTCAGGTCAGCCATTGCTCGCTCTGGTATCGACGTCTTTGAAGAAACGGTAGTCACAGAACTCCTGGTACGCGATCATCAAATAAAAGGGGCAGTTTGTTATGACTTGCCGAGCGGTCATGCCTTTGCCCTCAGAGCCGATCAGGTGGTCCTGGCCACTGGCGGGGCAGGGTGGCTTTATTTCCCTCATACGGATGTAGCAAAGTCCGTCACGGGAGATGGATATGCACTGGCACTGGCTGCGGGCTGTGAACTGATTGATATGGAACAGGTCGTCATCACTCCTTTTGCGGTGGCATCACCCGGATCGGCGTACGGGTTTCATTGCGGGATACCGGTTACGGAAGTTCCCGGTGGGTCACTGAAGGACAAGGACGGGAGCATCCTGATTGAGGACTTCCGGAAGATGAGCCAAGCTGAAATTTCCATGAGGATGCAAGAGGCCGTCCGGATGGGACGAGGAACCGAAGAAGGGTGCCTTCTGTTAGATCT
>JAHECH010000402.1 GCA_024641835.1 Deltaproteobacteria bacterium | reverse complement strand
GTGAACCGGTCTTTTATGATATTGACAGACTCCACCTTGCCGAAACCCTCAAACGCTTGCTTGAGATCGTCTTCAGTGACCGTGTAAGATAAACCACCAACATAAATGTCCATTTCTCCCTCCTTCCTTGTCCCCTTGATCCTGCTTTGGAAACGCTCCGAACATCGTCTTTCGACATGGTCCTTCCGAAACGGCCGGCTTCATTACACCTGTCTCTATCCTTGAGCAGACTTGCTCCTCTGGCGAGGCCCATGACTAGAAAAAATGCGAATTACAGATCCTTTCAAAATGATAGCGATAAACGGCAAAAGTGACCACCAGCGTAAGCAACTGGGGGCGGTGACATAGCGTCCAGAACAAGATCCTCCAATACTGCAATCTTTCCTTACCGAAGACCCCAAGGCGGATGCTTGAGCGAAAAAAAGCCAAGAACCGTTGGATGTCCAGGGGAACCTTTGCTCTTGGCGTGCTGTATTCCTTCAGAAAAGTCTTTACTCGCTGATAGTAGTGCTTTCGGGAATAGATGTGGCCTAGAACATTGGCGTATCCCTTTCGGAGGGTTTCCAAATTCATGCGGGTGACGATGTTCGTTGTGCCATCTGTATTTCCTGACATTCCTCCAAGCAAACGACCCTCTTTCCTCAAGCGTTCATAAAGTCGTGTTCCCACCGGCGCCTGCAAAAGGCCCACCATCGCTGTTACGATTCCGCTGTTTTGGATGAAATCAATCTGTCGCTGGAAAATCGATCGCGTATCGCTATCGAAGCCGACGATGAATCCGCCCTGCACCTGCATCCCTTCCCGCTGGATACACTTGACGCTCTCCAGCAAGTCGCGATTCTTGTTTTGCCTTTTGTTGCATTCGGTCAGGCCTTGCTCGTCCGGCGTTTCAATCCCAACAAAGACTGAATCGAACCCCGCCTCCACCATCATTTCCATCAAACTTTTGTCATCAGCCAGGTCTATGGAGGCTTCCGTGTTAAATGGCATTCCTTTTTTGCCCCTCCGCCACTCTATCACTGCCGGCAGGAGCTCAGCCTTGAGATGTCTTTTATTCCCGATGAAGTTGTCGTCCACGATGAAGACCTGGCCGCGCCATCCCAGGTTATAGACGCTGTCCAGTTCCCCTAGGAATTGTTGGATCGTCTTGATCCGTGGTTTGTGACCAAACAATGCCGTCACATTGCAGAAATCGCAGTTGAATGGACAGCCCCTTGAGAACTGGATGCTCATGGATGCGTAGTGTTTCAAATCGATCAGGTCCCATCTGGGAGTCGGTGTTTCTCGTATGTCGCATAAGTCAGATGAGCTGTAGATACGTTTCGCATTGCCTTCCTCCAGGTCTCTCAAAAAAGGCGCAAGGGTCAGTTCAGCTTCATTCAGCACAAAATGATCAACCTCTGAGAACTGCTCGTGCTCGCATGTAAAAAGCGGGCCACCGGCAACGACAGGGAGACCCGCTTTCTTACACCGGGCAATGACTTGATGTGCAGAATGCCGATGGACAGCCATCCCGCTGATAAAGACGATGTCAGCCCATTCCAGTTCTTTTTCTGAGAGCCTTTCCACGTTCATATCGACCAAGCGCAGGGACCAGTCCCGGCGCAGCATAGCCCCCACAGTAAGCAAGCCGAGCGGCGGGAAGGCAGCCTTTTTGTGTATGAATTTCAGCGCGTGCTTAAAACTCCAAAAAGTATCAGGGGATTCGGGGTAGATGAGAAGGGCTTTCAATTTTCTCCTTTACTCTCAAAAATGGTCGGAATCGTTTTGCCTCACCTGAAGAACCCAACTCATTACCTTCGAGCGAAAGGCATGCATGAACTGGGAGGGAAGATTCGGAAGTTTTCTCTTCACGTAAGCAGATTACCAATAGCGGTCGCTTGACTCTAGAAGCCAATATTATAATACAACAACAAAATATCCCCGGAGTCAAGGGAAATCCTTCAGCCACCTCCCTATACCTCTGTACAAGGCTGGGTCTTCACTCGCCTTCGCCACCATGCCCCGTGCGCCCGTCCTCCGTAGCGGTGCTACTGCGGAGGGTGCGGAAGCAGGTGGAGCTTCACTTGGAATCTAGCGTCCTCACGAACGTTCCTGCCTTCTCCAGCCAGTCTTTCAGGTCTTTCTCACTCGTGAAGCCCCCCTCTTGAACCATCACCCAGCCCCTCATCGGTCTTCCCGTGATATCAAAGGGCCTGACGTAGGGGAGTCTCAGGGCGGCCCATGTTTCCATCCAAAAGATGGCAAATGCTTCTGAACATGTTTTTTCTGGCGGCATTTTTCCATTATTGACACTCCATGCCCTCTCTCTTTATACTACCTCAGCCAAGGAAGACTTGGCTCGAAGTTTTCTCAGCGCCCCACGATGCCTCACGTCCTCCGTGTGACAACGCGAGGTCAAGCGAGTCTCATGAAATACCTCGGCCACCTGCCCCTGAGCGACTTGCTCTACGATTACCTCCGGTACGATATCCTCCCCCAGATGGGCGTCTCCGGCGGCGTGCCCGATTTCCGTGTCTACACGATCAAGGCATCCAACCGCGTCTATCTTTACAAGGATCGGCGCACCAACACCCGGGTGATCGGCAAATTCTTCAGCGGCGTCGGCTCCAGACCGCCTGAGGTTTCCTGCCAGCGCATGGAACGGGAATACCAGAACCTCGCCTACCTCCGAAGTCTCGGGTTCACCCGTTACCCCCACTATGTCGCCCGCCCCCTGGGTCGCAATGCCTCCCTCAGCTGCCTGCTGGTTACGGAATACTGCTACGGGACGTCGCTCAACGACTTCATCGTCAATGCAATCCTCCATGGGGCGGGAGACGCCCTCTTCCGGAAGCTGACATCCCTTGCCTCGTTCCTCGCATCCATGCACAACTGCTCCGGCAAAGGAGTCCACGTGGACTTCAACGGGGAGTCTGCCTATTTCGACAGGATCGTTGAACAGCTTCGCACCTGGGGCCGCATCGGTTGGGACGAGTCGCGGCAGATCCTCTGGCTGAAGGACCTGTGGCGGGACAGGGCCTGCATGTGGGAGGATCAGCAGGTGTTGGTTCACGGGGACGTGACCCCCACCAACTTTCTCTTCGGCGATGATCCGTGGGTCATTGCTTTGGACCTGGAACGGGTGAAATCCTCAGACAGGGCCTTTGACCTGGGCAGGCTGACCGCCGAGATCAAGCACTTCTTCATGCAGTACACGGGCAGCAGGGAGGGCGCGGAGCCCTTCATCGGCCACTTCCTCTGGGAGTACGCAGGCCACTTCCCCGACCGCCGGAGTGCCTTTTCCGCTATCACCTCTCGGCTTCCCTTTTACATGGGACTCACGCTTCTGCGTATCGCGCGGAACTCATGGATCACGGACGACTATCGCAGAAGGCTTCTAGACGAGGCGAAACAGACGCTAAGGTAGGGAGACAATGGCCATCAAAGGTATCCTCTTCGACGTTTACGGAACCCTGATTGACATCGAAACCGACGAGTCCATGGAGGAGATCTACCGCGGCATCGCCCACTTCCTAACCTACCATGGGATTTACCTCCACCGACGGGAGGTGCGAGACCTCTACTACAGGATCATGCAGGAGCAGCGGGAGCAGAGCCGCGAGGAGCATCCGGAGATCATCGTGAAAGCCGTCTGGAGTGCCTTCCTCCAGGAGCAGGGCGTAAAGCCTGGACAGGAACGGGTGCAGCTGGCGACCACCCTGGCCCAGGTCTACCGGGCCATTTCCAGAAAACGGTTGCGCCTCTATCCAGGGGTGAAAGAGGTTCTTGACCTTCTACACGCCTCCTACCGTCTGGCCCTGGTATCCGACGCCCAACCCTGCTATGTGCATCCGGAGATCCGCGCCGTGGGCCTGGAGGGCTACTTCGACCCCATGGTGATCTCAGCAGACTACGGTTTCCGAAAACCGGACCGGCGCCTGTTTCAGGCCGCTCTGGAGAAGCTCGATCTCCGGCCGGATGAGGCTGTGTTCGTGGGAAACGACATGTACCGGGATATTTACGGCGCCTCCCGCACAGGGATGAAAACCGTTCTCCTCTCCTCCAACCAGGGAGCCCAGTCGTACCCGGATGCAAATCCGACGCGCGTGATCACCCGTTTCCAGCAGGTGCCCGAAGTCGTGGCGGAGCTTTCACGGGAAGGTGAAGGCACGTTGCAGGACCTCTGAGTTCCGGGCCGCCCTAATCCTGCCCCAACTTCTTTATCGCGTCTTGGAAGCGATTCTGAGCAAGGGATATACCCAGTGAAGGAGATAACCGGTTAGTCCACCAGAACAACTTCCACCATGACGGGAAGATGATGATTGCCTTATTTTTCGCGACTGCATTGAGCACCTTTTCTGCGAAAATGCCTGGGGACATCGGCTTGAGCCTTTCCCACATATCACGGAGTTTTTCAGGAGAAACCTCCGCAAGCATTTTGCCGTATTTCCCCCCTCTTTCTAAAATAGGTGTACGGATAACGCCGGGGCATAGAACGCTCACGCGAATCCCCATATGTGCGGCTTCGGCCCGGAGCGAAGTTGAAAGCCCTACCACGGCATGCTTGGTCGTCGTATAGGCTACACTCCCTGGACCCGGCACCAATCCAGCCATTGAGGCAGTGTTGACAATATGCCCGAATCCCTGGGCCAGCATGATCTGGTAAGCTGCTTGGACCCCGTGGATCACGCCACGCAAATTGATATCTACGATGGAATTCCAATCTTCGATACCGTAAAGGCTGACAGTGCCGCCAATGCCGATTCCCGCATTATTGAAGATATAGTCTAAACGACCGGTCCGGTTGAGGGTTGTTTTGACGAGCCCATCCATGGCAGGAAAATTCGTCACATCGACTTTCACCGCCTCTGCCTTGCCACCGGAAGCGCGGATTCGCGAGGCGACCTCTTCTGCCAATTCGAACTGCAGATCAGCGAGCACCACCTCGCAGCCACGCTTGGCCAGGGCCTCGGCGAGCGCCCGGCCAATACCCGATGCCCCACCGG
>JAHECH010000009.1 GCA_024641835.1 Deltaproteobacteria bacterium | reverse complement strand
CTTCACGCCCTTCGAGCGGCTCCACCGCAGGGGTAAATACGAGGGAACCGGGATGGGCCTCTCCGGATGTCGCAAAATCGTGGAGCGCCCCAAGGGCGGGATCACGGCGACCAGCATGCCCGGACAGGGCTCAGTCTTCATGGTGCATCTCCCTTACAGGCAGTAGTTTGTTCCAGATCGGAATGGAATTCGACTCTCAACTACCTATCAAAATAGGCACCTTTTGAGGACGAATCGACGAGTTCAATCCGAAACCTCAGAATAGGAAAAATGTAGCGTCATCATGAGAGTGCTTTCCCTTCCCCTGGCCAACTGCCTGCTGGGCTTTGGAAAACCGTCATGAATCGGAGGTGGGCTTGGCGTGCTTCTCGTTTGTACTTGAGTGTCTAGAAGCAACATGGTCACGTACGATGCGAGAAGCAGTTCGCACAACTAAAAACCTTTGTCAGTGAGCCTTCGGGAGATGCAGACAGAACATTCGCACAAATTGGGTTCACTCCAAAATAGGTGCCTGATATTCTATTATCTAACCCGTTCCCAAGCGGTCATCTGGGAAATCGTATGCTGGAATTTGCGTCGGGTTTCCCGTACCACGAATTCAATATCCCTCGGCTGATCGATCATCTTAAAATGGACGCCAAGCAGCTCCTGCAACCCTTCCGTGGTAGTGTACGGTTCACCGTCTTTTCTGATTCCGCCGACCCAGTTTTCCCGCTTGGTAAACTCCTCCAACCAAGTGTAGGGTGACGTGAGAATCAGCAGTCCACCCAAATTGAGCCGTTCATGGATGGTGGCGAGAAATTTCTTGGGATCGTACAGGCGGTCGAGCAGATTCCCTGCAAATATCAGATCGTAGTTGCTGAACTGGGGTTTTAAGTTGACGGCGTCGGCCTGGAAAAATTCGACCTTGTCCCTGACGGACTCCAGCCCGAAGTCGGATAGGCGTTTTTCATGGTAGGAGACAATCTCGCCCTCTTCCAGAAGTTCGTAATGAGTGACGCCTTTTTCACGCAGCTGGAACGCGATGCGGATAAAGCGGGCTGAGAAATCCAGGCCGGTGACAAAATCAAATTTCCGGGCAAGCTCAAAAGTCGTCCTGCCAACGGCGCATCCCACATCCAAGGCTCTTTTCCTGGGCCGGTCCTGCATGTATTCCAGGCAGATTCTTGCGCATTTTACGGGAAAGTTCTCCACGCCGAAATAGGTCTGCCCATAATGGGCTTCGCAGTACTGCGAGACGGCCGCATCGGTTTCGTACATGCTCTCGGGCAACTCCACCGGCTGTTCCGCTTCTACGTATCGGAAGCCGGCATGCTGGAAAAAGTGACGCCGAAAAGCGTAGCGGGAATCGCGGGTAGCCTCGTTGCCGGTGGAAATCCATGACCCGCCCTTGATCAGGTTGTGCTGAGTATCGAAAGTGGGCGTCGAAAAGTCGTCGTAGTAGGGATGGATCTGGAACCCCTCAAAACCGGTGACGGGAGTCTCCGTCCACTGCCAGACATTGCCGATGACATCGTAGAATTCGCCGAACCGGAACCGGTTCACCGGACATGAAGACGCCCAGTGCTCCAGGTTGATGTTTCCCGGTGCCTTTTCCCAATAAGGTTGGTCCGGGATGTTGTGCAGGTCTCTCAAGCGGTACCATTCATCTTCGGTGGGAAGGCGCAGCCTTTTGCCGGTTTTTTGGGCAAGCCAGTTACAGAAGGCCTTTGCTTCAAGATAGTTGACTTCCACAGGCCAGTCCCACGGCATGTCGATAATCTGGGCCATGGTCCTAAATTTGAAGCCCTTTTCCGTTTTGATCCAGAAAAGCGGATGTCTGGCCTTGGAGTACTCGAGCCAGTTCCATCCCTCCTCGGTCCAGGATTCACGTCGCTCATAACTCCTATCCTCCACAAAGGCCAGGTATTCCTGATTGGTGACCAGGTACTTGCTGGCCGAAAAACCCCACACATCAAATTCGTGGTGCCCGAATTCGTTATCCCAGCCGTAAAGGGGATGATCCTTGGACTTTCCGAGCACGACTTTGCCGCCAGGCACCGGCAGCAGTTCGTTCCGGGGAGCTTCACCCGATTCAGCGCAAATATCCCAGATGGGAAGCTGACGCACCTGCTCGATGGGAACCCGGCGAATGATCACCGAGGAGGTTTCCAGGTGGATTCGCTGGTGTTCGATCCCCATTATGATGGCCCAGAATGGATTATCCCAGGTGATCGGCATTTTCAACGGCATGGTGCGGATAATATTGTCTACGAATTCGCGGACCTTATCCCGGTAAGCTTTCACCTCGGCGACGGCGGGCCAGTCGTAATGGGCGTCATCCAGATCGTCCCAGGACATTTCGTCCACGCCTACGGCAAACATGGATTCGAATTTGGGATTGATGCGCTGGTCGATAATCTTGGCGATGATCAATTTGTTTATGTAAAAGACGGCGGTATGTCCCAGATAGAAAATCAGGGGATGTCTCAGGGGTTCGGCCCGGATGTAAAAGTCTTCATCCCGTGCAAGTGTGTCGTATAGCCTTTCGTCGATTGAATGGGTCTTGTGGAAATACTGCCTTATTTCCTCTCGTTTCTCTTCAACCGGCCCCTCATTGAGTATCAGTGTTCGAGTGTTGCGTAATTGCATCTTACCTTCCTCATTGATTTGAATTGTTGCACCCTGCTGCCCTAAAAGCCATCGGCTTGAAGCCCTCTTGCACTCCTCTACGCCTTGAGCGCCTTATCTCCCTTTTTGAAAGGTTAGACTTTTTCTAGACGTTTGCAAGGGGTCTAGGTCTCTCAAACTGCATTCATGCTGGACCGTTCTTTGAAAAGTGTAAAGGGAGTGGAGAGGGAGACCTCCTATTGGATTATTGGGTGATATCTGAAGCGAGGTTTGATATTCGTGGCCCATGCCACGTTCGCGTGGCCCATGCCACATTCGTGGCCCATGCCACGTCAAGCTCGCTTGGATACCCCCCCCGGGGCCCTCCACCATATTATCGTCAGGGGGATAGAGCGACGAAGGATATTTCAAGGAAATTGCAGGGTGATCGACCCCTGCGACAGCTTTCATACGGTATGTTGATTTTCTGGGGCTCCAGAAACGACAGACTACAGGTTGAATACTCGAAAATAGGGGAGCGGAATGGTCATAGCAGGAAAGAAAGGTCCCACGTCAATAGCCAAATGAGGGCCCACCCGCAAGATGCTGGGGTGGCCATTTCTGGTTTACGGCTTAAGCACCAGCCCCTTTTCATATACCCTGTCCATATCTGAACTTCCACCAGACCTGAGATCAATAACAGGTATCTGGAACACGAACTTGTGTTTCAAGATACCGTTGTAGTCCGAATTGGCTCCCCAGCGCGGACAAATCTGGGCATATGGGAAGAGCATCTATATCAATGGAAGAAATTAGGATGGGGTCCCGAATACTTTGAAGGTGCCGTGAATTTCAACACTTCGTCGCCGCTGCCATGACTCAGGACGATGGTCTCCCGCATGAGGGTTTAATTTTGAAGTGGGCATTCCGGCGCGTTATTGCCGCGCCTGGGGCTTTTCCCTGCATAGTTCGCCGAGATCCCTGTCAAGTTCTGAAATACGTTGTTTGGCCCGCCCGTACTGGCTGCGCATGGTGTCGAGGTTCCCCTGCGCCGCCTGCAGGTCGGCCTTGCTTATCACGCCGTTTCCAAGGGCAACACTCAAATCGATGGAAAGCTTGGCGCCGCGGAAGCCGAGCTGCCCAACTGGTCCCCACAGTTTTCCCGAGAGCTCTTCTCCAGCCTTTTCGGCAATGCCGCTCTCCATCAAAAGCTTGTCGGCGAGGGTCGTCATCTGGCGAGCAAGGTTGTCCGCCTTTTTCTGCAGCGCTTCGCCGGCCTCATAGCCCCCCTTGGCCGATTCGGCAAGATCTTCACCCCCGAAGGCTACAGCATTGACTGTCCGGATCAGCATGTCGCGCTTTGCCTTGTCGAGCCCGTTGAGCATCTCTATTTGCGAGCGGAGGGCCTTCGCAGAGGTCAGGACTTCCTGCGCGTACGCTTTCGCCTCTTGAACAGCGCCCTGGAAAAGCACTCGCTTGCTTTCTGCTTTGGCAACTTCAACATCCTTCCCGGCAGTCTCAAGCTGCGCCTCGGTCCTTTTGATGGCTTCCAGTTGTACGGGAAGCCCGGCCGCAAGCCGGTCGCGGGCAGCCCTTCCCTGCGCGCAGTCCATAACCCTGGTGCCATTCCGTTTCTGCTTATCCTGTCCACTGTCCTGCAGGACATTCTGATCAACCATGATGGGCTTGTTGGGGTCCAGGTGCCGGAGGTCCACGACGGACGAGTCGACCGGGGCGGACTGTTCCCCTTTGGGGTTGCCCGGGACGCCAAAGAAATCAGTGGATGGCTTTAGCGTAAGGCCGTCTGTCTTAGGTACGCCTGTGAGACTCGACAGCGTCTCAGCCTGGCGCTGCTCGTCAAGCCTGCGGGCCTGATCCGCTGCATTGCGCAACATTGCATCTTCCGAACGTATTTTTTGCCGTGAGATCTCATCAAGAGACTGCATCATCTGCTGTTGCTGCACGGCACGATCCTGTGCCTCCTGTGGGTCTCCGAACAGGGACTTCCCTATCGCCTCTCCCAACTGATTACCCAGTTGGTAGGCCGCGCCTCCCACGCCCGAGCTGACAGGGGACGAAGCCCTCTCCCTGCCGCCCCAGTTCGCACCCGGAGTACAAGATGGATTGCCACCAGACATGCTGAACCTTCCGCCGCATCTCTCACACCATGCCTGATACTCCCTTGCCCATGCAGGTCCATAAGAACCTGTGGGCGGACTGCTGCAATTCTGAGCGAAGGATATGGAGGAGAACATGAGGCAGAAGGCAGGGACCAGGAAGAGCCCGGTAAACCTTCCCATGATTGTTCGCGGCAGGTCAGGTGTGTTCACGGCGTCCTCCGTATGTTTGTAGCGCGCGCGCAGTCTCATCGCTGTAGCCGGCTGGATTTGCGTTTGATTACCTGTTTTTCAGGTTCTTCGCTTTGCTGCCCGATGGATGCCGGCTTCGTTTCCTGATTGTCTTTCTCAATTTTGAAAGTCCTTTCTTCTTTTCCCACAAGCGCTACTCCCGAACAGAATACCTCGGTGGCATCGGCAAAAAATCCTTCCGGCCCCCCGAATGTTGTCTGGTATTTAGACTCCATCCATCGAAATTCCATGGTCCGGCCATCTTCGCTGATGATGCCGGTCACGGGCACGGTCTCTCCCGGAATTTGGCACGGCTTGCCGCGATAGTCGGTGCTATTTGTATAAGGATTAAACCAGTACTCTTGATGACCACTGATTGTGATGAAGCCTTCCAAAGCGCGGCCTTTTCTCGTCACTTGAATGAATCCGCCATTAACAAGAATTTTCTCACCTTCTAAGGTCACAGTGATGCTGCCTTTATTCCACGATCCCTGCAGCGCTTGCATCTTTTCCTGGTCTTCCTTCAGGACTTCAAGCTCGTAGATCTTGGCCTGGATAGCAGCGGCATTTCGATTCTGCGGGTCTGCCAAAAGGCAGAGCTGAAGGTTCTGGATAGCCTGGCCGAACTTCCCCCCCTTCTCTTTGACGATACTGAGGTTGTAATAGGCATCTGCCAACCAGGGCGCATCCAAGACAGCCTGCTCCATCTCCGCAGCGGCTGCTTCATAGCTTCCTGCACCGCCCATTTTTATCTTGGTTTCCGCCCGCACCATGCTGCGCATAACACTTTCGGGAAGCGGCGGAGGGCCAGGCATGGCCCGAACAACTTTGATGACATCCTGACGAACGCGCTGATCCTGCTCACCATATCGCTGAACGTTCTTTAAAACCTGCTGATAATTATCCAACGCCTTTTCCAACTCACCTTGCCGGGCCGCTTCATCTCCAGCCGTCTCGATGGCACGGACCTGGGCTAACCTAGCCTCCTCTGCCTGCCTTCTAGCCTCCTCTGCCTGCCTGCTGGCTTCGGCCTCCGCTCTGGCCTGTGTCTCGCGTTCCACCCTCGCCTGTTCCATCGCCATGATCTCCTCATTCGTGGGTCCACAACCATGGCACATGAATGCTGCTAGAGCGATTACGAGTATTTTAGCGACAAAAAAATTGCGCCCGGGGCTCAGATCTTTTCCTGTCCACGGAAAACGAGATTTTTCCATCATTCTTGCGCCTCCTTCTGCCGATAGAGCTTCAATTGTTTGAAATTATAGCACTAAAAAAGGAAAAACTCTACTACTCGGCGCATCGGGTCACTTCCTGTATTGTGAATTATTAAGTGCTTTGGAGTGCAGATGCCTTGCCATATGGCCGCCTTTGAACGGCCTCATTCTGTTACGATTCATGTCACAATCCACCCTCTTTTTCAATTCTGACATGACTGGTCAAACCAGCCTTATTCACCATGTTTTCAACGTCATCGGCAGTTACTGAGTATTCCGGACGAATCCGCGATACCATTCCGATTGATTCCGCCACCCTGCTCCGATCCATTTCGCCACCCCATTCCGGGGGAACACAAATTGATCTTTTCTCGTTGGTATCGGATGCACGGGACGGGCTGAAATGGTGCGGGTGCTGATCGCCGCTGGGGCGGACGGGTCTGAGTTCGAAAAGTAGAGGAGGTGCGGATAAGAATCGACAAAAAATGATGGAAAGAAGAGAGAATCAAAGATTAGCTTTAGTGAATAGATTTGTAAACGGGCAAGCGCAGAAGGGTAAGCCTTCGGATTCAGATGTGATTTCTAGAAGAACCGTTCCTCTTGTTTAACAAGCAGTTATGGCGCATGTCTGAATTACTCACATATTGTCGATGGGTTACCCCTTGTCGATAACATGCCCGAGTGTAAGTCGTAAGTGCTCTCCATCCCCTTTGACAGCCTCCCTGCGACTCAGTTAGAAGCCACACAGAGACAGTATTCGGCTCAAGGACACAAGGACATCATGACGGACATCTGGGAAGGTATAAAGAAGGAAATCAGGGGATCCCTTCCGGAGAAGAGTTTTTCTCTTTGGATCGGCCCCGTCAATCTGGTGGAAACAAAGGATGATACCCTCGTCCTGGGATGTCCCAACAAATTCTCCCTGAACTGGATCACAGAGAACTATATCGACATCATCCGAGAGAAGCTCAAGCTCATCGGGGATGGCAATTACAAACTTGCCCTCAGAGTCAAAACTCCTGAAAAGCCAACGTCTCCCCCAGGCATATTCAATCCTATCCAACAGCTCTCCCTTCCTAACATCACTCGCCACGGGGGAGCCCTGAATCATAATTTTACCTTTGACCGATTCGTGGTCGGAAAGTGCAACGACTTTGCCTATTCCGCTTCGAGGGCTCTAGCCCTGGAGAGCCACATTCCCTACAGCTCCCTCTTCATTCTGTCCAATACGGGCTTGGGGAAGAGTCATCTTTCACAGGCAACTTCTCATGCCATTATGAAAAACAGCCCGAAACTCAAGGTGATCTACATCACTGCTGAAGATTTCCTGAACGAGATGATCTTTGGCCTAAAGAACAACCGCATTGAGGAGTTTAAGAACAAATACCGACACTCCTGCGACGTGCTCCTCCTCGAACAAGTCCATTTTCTTGGGGGCAAGGAAAGAACCCAACTCGAACTGGGATACGTCTTGGATGCGCTGGCCAATGACCACAAGAGAATCATCTTCACGAGCTCCCTCTTGCCAAAGGACATCCCCAACTTCACAAAAGAGCTTTCCTCCCGCCTCACCTCAGGGATCATCACAACCCTAGAGAAGCCGGACTATCAGACGCGGGTCAAAATCCTTGCAAGGAAGTCCTCTGAGCAGGGCATGAAGCTCTCTGAAGAAATCACTTGCCTCCTCGCCAATCGGCTGAGAGGTGATATTCGTGAGATGGAAAGCGCCCTTAGCTGTCTGAAAGCAAAATCGGAACTGCTCAAGGCGGAGATCAATGCCGATCTTGCCAAGGAGGTCCTCCGTTCTCACTCCTCTGAGGAGAGTGCCATTGCACCCGAGGACATCAAGAACCTCGTCTGCCAATATTTCAAAATTGATCCCCAGATTCTGGAGTCTAAGTCCAGGAAAAAAGTCTTTGCCTCTCCACGGGCTTTCTATATTTACCTTTGCCGTTACCACACGGGCATGACCGTGGAGGAGATCGGGAAAACCCTGAACAGGAGCCACTCCACGGTCCTGTATGCAACGGAAGTGATCGAGCATCGAATGAAGGTGGACAAGAAGGTGAGAAACCAAGTGGAGTTTTTGAGGGCAAAGCTGAAAGACCTTCCGAAATGATTGTCCGTGAACCTTGTTTCCTTGAGAGGTTGAACCTCCTGCCAGCGATTCCTGGTTGGGGTCATATCCATACGTATAGGAATTCATCATTCAAAAAAGGATCCATCTTTACTCCTCGATAGTTCAACAGATCCCCAGTATACGCCTCTATTTCCCCATCGTCTTTTTTCCCTTTGGCGAGTTTTTAAAAACCGGCGCCCTTCCAAATTATCAGGTTCAGTGTTAGAATTAAGATAATATCGCCTGTTAGACCGCTTGGAGAAGATATGGATCCTTGGATCTCTGAATGCAACGACGAGACCCATTGGGAATGCTTCGGTACCGACCTATTCGGTGCGAAGGCTCAATGGCCTCTTCAAGTTAAAGGCGGGCACCTCTGCCTGCTCTACAATGACACCCGAGGTCTTCTGTTGGCGGTGGATGGGGTGCCTTGATGGCCATATTGCGGTCGTCATATCGTGTGTTCAGAACGGCGCTGCGCGGCTTGCGGCGTCATATGATGAGGTCGGTGCTCAGCGGTTTGGGAATCGTCATCGGGGTCGCCGTGGTCATAGCGATGATGGAGATCGGACAGGGGTCGTCCTACATGATCCGGGAGACCATTGCGTCGATCGGAGCCAACGTCGTGCAGATCGATCCAAGCGATGCCGTTAAAGCGGGTGCGAGCACGGGGAGCGGGGGCAAGGTCACGCTCACTCCAGCTGACGCCGAGGCGATCCTCCGGGAGTGCGGCGCCGTTCGCCGGGCGGCTCCCAGCGTGGACTGCCACGCACAGATTGTCTACGGCCGCCGCAACTGGCTTCCCATGAACATCCTGGGCACAACCCCGGATTTCCTGGCGATTCGCAACTGGGCGAATCTTGCAGAGGGAGAGCCGTTTACTAACAGCGATGTGGAGCGTGGTGCCAAGGTATGCCTGGTCGGCCAGACCATCGTCCGGGAGCTCTTCGGAGGCGAGTCCCCGGTTGGCAAACAGATCCGCATCATGAACGTCGAGATGAAAGTGGTAGGCGTCCTCAGCGTTAAGGGGGCGAACATGATGGGCAGGGATCAGGACGATTATGTCATCGCACCATGGACGACTGTCAAATACCGGCTGTCCGGTTTGAGGCAGGCGACAACACCGAGCGCGGACTCATCGTCATCCGGCCAGGTCAACACAGTCAGCCAGCTCTACCCAAGCCAGCAGGTACAGCTTTACCCGGAGGAATCCGCGCTGCAGGCAGCGGACGCGCCTCAGATGAGACGGTTTGCCGACCTCGACGATATCTGGGTGTCGGCTGCTTCTCCACAGGAGGTGCCGTTGGCCATCCGCGAGATCAGGAGCCTGCTCCGCGACCGGCACAGGCTCCCGGAGGGCGACCCCGACGACTTCAGGATCCGAGACCTGACTGAAATCTCCAAGACCCTGGCCTCGACCGGAAAGCTGATGACCCGTCTGCTGCTGTGCGTGGCGCTGATCTCGCTGGTGGTTGGCGGGGTCGGCATCATGAACATCATGCTCGCTTCCGTGACGGAGCGAACCCGGGAGATCGGGCTGCGGATGGCGGTAGGTGCACGGGCGAAGGACATTCGCCGCCAGTTTCTGGCCGAAGCGGTGATTCTCTGCCTCTTCGGCGGCATCGCCGGAATCTTGCTTGGCCATGGCGTATCGCTGGCGGTGGCGGCGCTTTTGCACTGGCGCGTCATCCCGTTTCTGCCAGCGATTGTCGCAGCCTTCGCCGTCTCTGCGAGCGTAGGGATCGTCTTCGGTTTTTACCCGGCCTGGAGAGCATCGCGCCTGGATCCTATCGAGGCATTGCGCTATGACTAGCCGCAAGACCGAGACACTGGCCCATGGGCAACCTGTTACGATCAGCGTCACGATCGTCAAAGATATGGCGATTGAATAGGACCCCTTATCCCGCTTGTCTGCCCGGTTCTATCCCTTTCAGAGAGTCCCATGCACATCGGCTAAGTTCTGAGAGGAGTCTTCGATCATAGAGGAAGTATCTCCTTAGAAAGATCCATGGCCGAACCTACTACCGTGGAAGCCTCCAAAAGAGCCGCCCCGGCCGAAAGTGGCGCCGTGAAATTCTCGGGGTGAAGCGCTACGGCTGAAGCCGCTGTGAAAATCCCGGGTTGAATATCCCCGACTGAAGTTGCCTGTCCCACCACTCCGAAACTGCATAGAAGGGCCTCTCGCGGCTGGTGGTGCTGGAGTGAAAGATCTTTCGTGAATGGAAGGCGAACCGCTGAATTCCGTTCCACCATGCCCGATGAAGTGCCTCTCTTCTCTTCTGATGCCCATTCTCTCAATGCTGCTCTCTCTGTTAGAAAGAGCCTGAGAGTGGAAATGCTCCCTCGATCTATATGGAACAGGATCGGTGCTTGTGAATCCTCTCGGCAGGTAACCATGTTCAGCATTTGGCATTCGTCCTCGTTCAACGCTTCGATTGAAAATCGCATCCGCGTCTCTTCTCGCCTGGGTAGAAGGGAATCCGCGCCCGACCCCGAAGCTCCTTTCGACAGTCCGTCTTGCAGGATCAATGACAGCCACTGTTCTGGTCCTGGGATCGAACACATGGTTGGTGCAGATCCTGTTCGCGTGGTTCACTACAATGATCCTGTTGAAGTCATGGAGACAGAAATATCCTGTAAAGAAGAACCCTCCGAACCAGAAAGGATAAGGTACCCAGGCATACAGGTAGTAGTAATCCGGAGGCGGAGCATAATAAGTGATCACCGGCGGACCATAATCGGAGTAGTAGCTGTTCAGCACATCGGGACTATCTCCGTTATAGGTTGTTGGAGGCCCATTGTTTTGAGTGTAGCTCCCTGAACCGGCCGCAACGACCGGAAGCCCGAAGTCATCAGCAACTGCTTGCAGGCTCTTCAATGCCTCCTCTTTTCCCATCGTTAAGCTATGCGCGTCGGATGCAGCCGCTACGGCTTTTTGTAAATCCCCAAGCACATCGGGTGTCACCGGGTAATCAGCAATCCAACCGTTCTTAGGAGCAATTCCCACAGAAGCCAACTGGCTTTCCGCATCCGCCTCGTTCTGCGCCGTACCGATGTCGAGGGCTTTCACCAGCTTCATGGCAAAATCTCCTTCGCGAACCAAGGGTTGTCCCACCGGAGGGGCAACCGCTGATGTCTCCTGATCAGACTGGGGATAGCCTGCCAAAGGCATCAGGACTAAAGCGGCAACAGCCAATGCGACGATAACTGTTTTTCTCATTGCCGCTCCCCCTTTCGTGGGCCTTTTCATCTAATCTCTCTTTTACAAGATAATGCCTCCAGGTCGATCCTGCAATTTGAGAACTTCTTGAAAAGATTGCGCTATTTCATCTGCAGATTTCTCTGATCGGACTGGCTGCTATACCATCATGAGCGCCCTTGGAGCATCTTGAAATCCACCATGCCGGCCTTCTCACCCTTTCAAATCCCGACTTTCCAGGCTACCCACTGCTTGTGTTTCGCCCTTTCATCTCCTATAATCGTTCTGTTGGGAGTCTATAAATTGTCATATCGACAGAGCTGTGCCAGTCCGGATTTTGTTTCAATTAAAGATTGAGTATGCATATGGGTAAATCCTCAAACTGTCATACCCTCAATTCCTGAAAGATTAAGTAAAAGATAGGAGGAAACATTATGGAACGGTTTAATATGCGAACCCCTATTTTGATGTTCCCCTTCCTCGCTCTCTTTGTATTCGGTTGTGCTGAAATGGAGCAAAAGCCTTCGAGTGCTGAAGCTTACAGCAATCGGGGGGTTTCCTATTTTGAAAAAGGCGAGTATGACCAGGCCATCTCGGATTACAACAAAGCCATAGAGATAAACCCGAGGGATGCTAAGGTCTACAACAATCGGGGGATTGCCTATGGGGAAAAAGACCAGTATGACCTGTCCATCTCGGACTTCAACAAGGCCATAGAGATAAACCCGAAGGATGCTGATGCTTACAGCAATCGGGGACATACCTATATGAAATCTGGGAATAAAGAAAAGGCCTGTTCCGATTGGAAACGAGCTTGTGAGTTAGGGGATTGCAGGGACGATACGATTGCAAAAAGAAAGGAATGGTGCGAATAAAATACTAGGGGGCTGTGGGACGTTCTTGACAAAGTGGACTTTCCGTAGGATCGTGCACTCATTTTGAAGAGGACATGATGGGGCCAGAGGGAGAATGTCTAGACAGGCACAACTGGATGCGCCTCGTGCCCTGCACCATGCGATGGTGCGAGGGATCGAGAAGCGCCGCATTGTGGACGATGCGAGCCCAAAGGGCTTTGTCCCGTTAGTCAAGAACGTCCCTCGCTGATGGTCATTTTTATCAACTTCACCCTCACTTCTAAGCGTGTTTGTTTTCATTTCTCCGCCCTCTCTATCCCCTTAGTTGCCGGATATCCTTAATCCTGAACTTGATGGCAGATAAAGATTGTCTGGAGCTAGTATGCAGGTCCTTTTCGGCTGATGAAAAACCATCTTACTCCTCGGGACATCAAACTGTTTGCGTAGCCTAACGACACGGGGCATGGGGTCTTTCTGAAGTGACTGGCGGGAGGCCGCTGTCCTTTTCGTGACTTATCCATGGGGGAAGCCGCAGCTCCGCCGCAGGCGGAGAATGCGGAGGGGGCAGAACTCCCCCATGGATAAGTCACTGAAAAGACCAGGCCGGGAGACTTGGAACGAAAGAAAGGCCCCATGCCCCGCAAAAACGTAAACATATATTGCTCTCCTTAGTAAGAAGGTTGCCCTTTGCCATCTGCTTCAATCTTCAGTAACCCTCTCTACGTGCCCTCCGAACTTGTATCGCATGGCCGATAGAATCTTCCTGGCGAAGTCATCTTCGTTGCGGGAGCTGAACCGTTGATAGAGGGCCGTGCTTAGAACGGGGGCGGGCGCCCCTTCTTCAATCGCAGCGATGTTGGTCCAGCGGCCTTCTCCTGAATCTGCCACACGGCCGGTAAACTTTGATAGATCCGGGTCTTCACGTAATGCCGCCGCCGTGAGGTCAAGAAGCCACGAGGCCACCACGCTCCCTCGCCGCCACAGTTCGGCAATGTCCCTAAGGTTCAGTTCATACTGATAGTACTCGGGATGGCGAAGCGGTGTCGTTTCGGCATCGACGGCGCGGCCTTCCTTCCCTGCATTCGCATGATACAGGATGTTGAATCCTTCCGCATAGGCCGCCATGATGCCGTATTCGATTCCGTTATGAACCATCTTCACAAAATGGCCAGCTCCGGAAGGCCCGCAGTGAAGATAACCCTCCTCTGCGGTTCCACCGATTTTTTCCCTGCCGGGCGTTCGTGAGATGGAGCCCCGGCCAGGCGCTAAGGTTTTGAAGATTGGGTCGAGATGTATCACGATGTCGCTGGATCCGCCAATCATCAGGCAGTACCCGCGCTCCAGTCCCCAGACGCCGCCGCTTGTCCCGCAATCGACATAGTGAATGCCTCTCGGGGAGAGCTCTTTTGCGCGCCTTATATCATCGATGTAATAAGAATTCCCTCCATCGATGATGATGTCCCCCTTCTCCATAAGGGGAGCGAGATCAGTCAGAGTCTGATCTACTGAAGCGGCGGGAATCATCAGCCAAGCCGCACGCGGCGGTATGAGTTTAGCGACGAAATCATCGAGTGACGAAGCCGCAGTGGCTCCCGTCTGCTTCGCGAATGCTTCCCGAGATGCTGCTCGTGCAGAATAGACTATGACCTGATGTCCGCCTCGAATCAATCGAAGCGCCATGCTCCCACCCATTCTTCCTACGCCGATCATTCCGAGTTGCATGTTCTTTTCTCCTTCCCTGTCACAGATAAACAAGATGGATAATTATCTATGCTTCAACCAAATCGGGCAGGCTGCTAACGACTCAACGCTGCCATAAGATTCGTGCAACTTCGAGAGGAACCGCAACCCCCGGGAAGTGTGGGATCACCCTTGCAGTATAGTCCGTAACCCGGACCGTCAAGAGGGCTTACTTCCATGACGGTTCTCCTTTGAATCTACGATACCGCCGGATGAGTGAGTTGGTCGAACTGTCATGCTGGAGCAGGGGTTCCTCGACACTTTCCAACTCAGGAATGATCCGCTTCGCCAGAACCTTGCCGAGCTCCACGCCCCACTGGTCGAACGAATCGATCTGCCAGATCGCCCCTTGCGTGAAGACGTTGTGCTCGTAAAGCGCAACCAGCTTGCCGAGGGACTCCGGTGTCAGACGCTCCACGAGAATGGTATTTGTCGGACGATTGCCTTCAAAGACACGGTGCGGCACCAGCCAGTCCGGCGTGCCCTCGGCCCTGACCTCATCCTCTGTCCTGCCGAAGGCCAGTGCTTCCGTCTGCGCGAACAGGTTCGCCATCAGCAGGTCGTGGTGGGGGCCGAGGGGGTTCAAGGTCCGGCAGAAGCCGATGAAATCGCACGGGGTCAGTTTGGTTCCCTGGTGGATCAGCTGGTAGAAGGAGTGCTGACCGTTAGTGCCTGGCTCGCCCCAATAGATGGGCCCTGTTTGATAATTGACGGGAGCGCCGGCGAGCGTGACGTGTTTGCCATTGCTCTCCATGGCCAACTGCTGGAGGTAGGCCGGGAAGCGTTTGAGATACTGAGCATAAGGCAGGACCGCGACGGTCTGTGCACCGAAGAAGTTATTGTACCAGATGGAGAGCAGGCCCATGAGCACCGGCAGGTTCTTGTCGAGCGGAGAGGTACGGTAGTGCTCGTCCATCGAGCGAAAGCCGGCGAGCATCGCGCGAAAGTTGTCTGGGCCAATCGCAATCATGGTTGAAAGGCCGATGGCCGAGTCCATCGAGTAGCGGCCACCGACCCAGTCCCAGAACCCGAACATGTTCGCCGTGTCGATGCCGAACTTCGCCACCTCTTCGGCGTTCGTGGAGACCGCGACAAAGTGCTTGCCCACTGCTTCCTGACGGTGTAGACTTTTCAGCAGCCAGGCCCGTGCGGTGTGGGCATTGGTCATGGTTTCGACGGTCGTGAACGTCTTCGAGGAGACGATGATCAGCGTCTCTTCCGGGTTGAGGTCACGTGTGGCCTCTTCGAAGTCCGTGCCGTCCACATTGGAAACGAACCGGAAGCTCATCTCGCGCTTGCTGTAGTGCTTCAGTGCCTCGTAAGCCATGACAGGGCCAAGATCGGAGCCGCCGATGCCGATGTTAATGACGTTTCGGATGCGCTTTCCGCTGTATCCCAGCCAATGGCCGTCTCGAACCTGGTCTGAGAATGCGGCCATCCTATCCAGTACGCCGTGCACTTCGGACACGGCATCGACTCCGTTAACCGGAATTTGCTCGCTCTTAGGGGCGCGCAACGCGATGTGAAGAACGGCCCGGTTCTCTGTGGTATTGATCTTCTGCCCCTGGAACATGGCCTCGATGTGCTGACGCAATCCGCATTCCTCGGCGAGATTGACAAGGAGCCGAATCGTTGCATCTGTGATACGATTTTTGGAGTAGTCGAGGTAAACGTCAGCGCCCTCAACAGCCATCCGCTCACCCCGATGCGCATCATCGGCAAAAAGGGACCGCAGATGCACATTGCGGATCTTCTGGTAATGCTCCTCAAGGGCCTTCCACGCCGGCCGCTCCGTCACCAGCCCTGTTTTCGGTGTTGCATTCAAACCCATCATCGTTTTCCTCCATGTTTAAGCCGCTCTTCCGAGCAGGTCACAATTTGACTTGATGCAATCGATCGGATCGTTCCACGATTTGCTGAAAGCGAGGGCCCCCGGGTGATGTTGTCCAGCCAGAGGCTCTGACCGAGATCATGCAGCCGTTGTGTTGCTTTCATGGCTCCTCCCATCCTGTATGATCGGCTCGATGGAGCCGAGCAGTGCAAATAGAGTCCTAATCCTGATCATCCATGCTTCAACGGCAAGGTCAACCTCTGTCTCGCGCTCAAGATGCCGCCGAAGGTCCATTTCCTGACCCAATGATGGAAACCTTTGAAGGTTTGTGGTCCTGTTCTGGCGTATCTTCCGCTCGATCCTTCAAGGCATTGAATATGAGCCTTTTACGTGAAAAAGCCAGAATGCCCCGTTCGGAAGAGCGGGGATGAATGGCCAAAAGGGCTTTTTCTTTAGAAGAAGCCCCGTGCGGGAGCACGGGGTTCTTCACATCATTCAGTCAAAGAGAGGCCCAAAGAAGCTAAGTTTCCTCGTGTGGAGTCAAAACCGGTATGGTGGATACTTCGGATCCCCATACCCTGAGCCACTTCTACAAACATCAGCCTGTCCTCAATATAAAGCACCTGTTCTACAGGAACCTGAGCGACGTCGAGGGCAATTCGGTAAATGTCCGCATCCGGCTTACGGAAGTGGACGAAAGACGAGGCGATAAAGAAATCGACAAACTCCTCTAGCCTAAACTTCTGGATTCGATAGATGGTCAGTTCCCGCCCTTCATTGCTGACCACGGCCACCCTTAGACCATAAGCCTTTTTGAGACTGCGAACCAGTCCTATCATTTGAGGGAGAGGCTGAGATTGCTCGAGCATGAATGCCTTAAATTCCTCTCTTGAGAAGGGCCGTTCCTCGTAAAAAACCGCCCGGTTAAGGTACTCATCAAGGCTCAACTTTCCGAGTTCGTAGGTATCGAATGTCAGGTGATGGCGCTCGTCCATCTCTTCCTGATCCAGATGAAAGATTTCGGCTGTCTTCTTTCGCATACGTCTGTCCCACCCGTTCGTCAGAAGAACGCCCCCAACATCGAGAAATAGGGCTGCCGGACGATTGGTCTTCATTTTGAACTCCTTCCGAGAACGAAACGCTATACCGGCACCCTTTCAGGAATGCCTATCTGAAACGCCTCTCCCTCGACATAGAGATCCAGGCCTCGGATATTGAGTGTTTCGGATCAGCCGCGAAGTCGCTCCAGAAGTGCTCGAAATAGATTCGCTCGCGGTCCTTCACGAGCGCCAGCGGCACATCGCCATAGAAGTGGAAATGCCAGTTGCCGTCCGGTTGCTCTATGGTCACAGGGGTTCTCCTTCTTGAGAGTTTCGAACAGTATCTGCCCCCATCATTTTCCCTTCCCGAAAAAAGCCACACCCCACGGTTTATTTCCTCGACGTGGGCTTTGCCGATATTGAGGCAACTCATTGGGGTCTCATTTCCCGTGAATTCCCCCGATGAAGCTGAGTACCTTACTTGCCCGCGAGGGCTTTGTGGAGGCTTGTGTTGCTAAGTTGAATGGGGCTCCTCATTGCTCAGGAATTCGCCGCCCCATTCTTTTAGCCTACCAATGGCATTTAAAAATGGGGTGAAAGCTGTATTTTTGCAGGCACAATACAGTATTCTTTAATTAATGCCCTATGCCCGGAGGGTATCCTCGAACCACGAAAATCAGCATATGCCGAAGAGTGTCCTTGAATACCTCTCTTCTCTAAGCTCTCCTTCCAAGGCAGGCGCTTATTACGGAAAAAACCTCACTGGAATCTAACAAGAACCCAATACAAACCAAACCGTCCGGGCTCAGATTATATTCAGTTAGATCACTATGAAGGAGGAAACAAATGTCGGCAGAGCGAATTGTGGATAGACTGGATTCTGTGTTTGATCTCAGAATCCATAAGGCCTTAAACCTTGCTGAGAGTGTGTCAATCAGAGTTATGCTGACCTATAACAAGACGGAAAACAGAACAAACTTTAAAGTTGTAAGTACGAAAACCACAGGAGAAATAAATAAGAGAATCACTTCATGGATGGACGCGAATGTGGATGTTGAAGATATTATCTGCCATCTGGGATCCAAAGAAATCGATATGGATACTTTGCCAAGGGCCTCCAGCATCTGACATGGGTTCTATTCCCTGAGGCAAATCAGACCACGCTTTTATTCATCCCACCCGTTTTTCACTTCACAGGGTCTGGCGCCCTGGCGTGAGCCTCAAGGACTGCGTCACGGAGAGCTTGAAGCCCCCCTCATGGTGAGCGCATTCCATGGAAGGGCTCTTCACGCCATAGCGCATGAAACGAATGAAACCTTTCAGGAGATCTGCATAGCATACGCAGGCTTCAGGAGGATCAAGCTTCCTGGCTCTTGACCGGTATTTGAGACGTTCCGCTTCAGTCGCTTCCTTGTCCGCCAGGTAAATGATTTCCAGATAGTCTCGGCCTCTCACTCTCTCAAGGAATTCATCAAAGTCACAAGACTGGGAAATCATAACATCCTCCTCTCGCGGAGCGGAACGGCTGAGGTTGGAACCGTCCTGATGTGGAGATTGAGACGAGCAATTTTCAGACGGGAGCCGTGAGGCTTTCTAGACTTCCTCGATCCAGCGCTCGATCCGAGCCTTTATTTCATCCCTGATCTTTCTCGTCTGCTTCAGTTTCTCTTCATGAGTGCCTCCCAACTTAGCCGGATCCTGGAAGGGCCAACTGTGCCTCTTCCCCAGACCCGGGAAAATAGGGCATTGCTCCTCAGTCCTCTTATCGCAGACAAAGATCACATGATGATAAAGACGCCCCTGCTTGTAGAAATCCAGCACGCTTTTGGGTTTTTTGTTCGATAAATCGAATCCGATTTCCTTCATCACCTCGACAACGAGAGGATGGACATCGCGAGGCTCGAGCCCCGCGCTCTCCGCCTCGAATCGTCCGCCTCCGAGCGCGTTTAGAAATGTTTCAGCCATCTGGCTATCTTTAGCAGGCTCACTGCCCTACCCTCTTTGCCCATCAGTGCGCTTATTCGGATGAGGAGTTCTCTAGGACCAACTCCCCGATCTTCTCCCGGTGGGCCTTGAGTTCCTCCTCATGCAAAGACTCTACATTCCTCGGATTATAACGTAGACCCTGCCGGCCATATTCCATGAACGTCTCAATCCATTTCCGGATCTCGCTCTGTTTGAGGTCGTATTCCCTGGCAGCATACACAATGGTCTTCTGGCCCTTGATGATCTCTAAGACCAAATCCGCTTTACGCCTGGCAGTACATCTTTCAACCTTCCGATGG
>JAHECH010000401.1 GCA_024641835.1 Deltaproteobacteria bacterium | reverse complement strand
CTAAAATCTCTTATTCTGCCTTCTAGTGCTTTTACTCTGGGATCATTCTTCTTAAGCGCTGACGTATACGATAATGCCGAAACGATCCATGCCAAATCGATGAGAGAAGAGCCTTGGTAAAAACTGGATGAGTAAACAGATACTATGAGACCTACAAGCCTCTTCAAGGGGTTTTCCACTGCCATCGATTTAGGATTAATCATGCACGTATCTCAGTCGGTTCAACGTTTTATAAGCTTTATCAATTATTCCAATGAGTTACGCAGCGTCTGCACCCCAAACCCCAAACCTAGTGTTCCCATATACTACAAAAGAAGGTATTTGTCAATTTATCTAGCACTATATATAGGGGGTGAGATCAGTTGTTCTGATGCGACCTTCCTACTCAGACATGAGCTATCTTTGGAATGCAAGCGCATCTGGGCCTTATGCTTATATCCACCCTTGCGTGTATTTTGAGTAGTTGTACTGGTCTATCAGTTTCAATAGCGGCCGGTGTGTGGGGATGTTGTAGTTTCTTATCTGGCTAGCCATATTTCTGTTGATTTTGCAGAACTTCACGTATTCCTGTTCAGCGGGCCTGTAATTGTATCTCATGCCATAGGCTTTGGCGATTTTATCATCCCACAGAGGCAAGAATTGCGGTGCCAGCAGATGGAGCGCCTTTGCTGCCGAAACAGGGCTCTTCCTCCCTACGCCTGGTCCTGAAACGATAACTGAAGCGGCCACAAACTGTTGGAATAGTGCTGCGATTACCTGCTCATCCGCGTGGTCCAAAGTCTGTATATCACGCTGTCTTAAGCCGTCCAGCACAGAAAGGTTGGTGCTGATTACCCTTTCTAGGTGGTCGAAATCAAAGCTACCGAACCTATAGAAGGCCTGGTTCCAGGTTAACAAGAGCACTCCAAGAGCGTCTGCCATGTCTGCCGGCCTTCCCCAGAAATGCGTAACCAGGAAGTTTGCCACCTTATACATCGCATCGCGCTTCTCATTAATCTCGTATTGCCTGACGCCTTCAAGAAATTCCTGCTCGCTTGGTATATCCATTTTCAAACCGTCCCCCTTTTAGAATAGGCTAACGCTTGGGTCTTTTAAGTCTTCTGCCTGTAAACATTAATCCTAAACCTGATCCCGAATCAAGACAACGAGATATTCGTTGAGGCAGACAAGATGGAACGGCCCACCCCTTCTGAGATGAGCCGCCCCTCTCTGAATCACTGTTTTCCTTTCTTCCATACTGGATAAGGGTCTATGCCGAAGTAGTCGCTGTAAGGGCTTGTCACCTCGGCGAATAGGTCTTGGAAGTGCGGGAAGTGTCCTGCTTTGACTTTTTCATGAGCGCCTTTTCTTTCGGTGTCGGACTGTGCGTTTTTTCTTTGTCGTTTTCTGATTGCATATTTCTCCTCCTTTCCCATGGGAAAACCTATAAAATCTGTCCCGTTTTCAGAACATTGCGAACTGGACCTGCATTGGCTTGTCGTTGTCTTTCAGTATGTCTTCGAGTTCGGCTTCTTTGACTTCGATGTGGGTGATTTTCTTTTTTCGTTTTCCAGTGTATTCGATGAATTGGAATTTGACGATCCGGTCTCCGATTTTTTCGACTTGGGTGCTTGCCTTTTTGATGTCAGGCTGGGGTTCCTCTGTTTCGCCGGTGGAGATGATTACTGGTTTCGGTTCGGGTTGTGAAAGGGTTTTGTTGATGGTGACTTCTACCTGGACTTCTTTTTTCCGGTATGCTGCCCAGATGTCTTTGAGTGACTGGTTTTCGCCTGATTCTGACTTTTCGATGAGCATCTTTGCCAGTTCTTTTGCCATGGAGTCTGAGGTCTGAGGTGCTCCAAGGTATTCCGTATCAGATACGCTGCCTTCCTGAAAAGGCTGAGGACGCTCTCGGAATTTGTTCTGAATAGGAAGGTAAACCCGCACATGTTGAGGCACAGTTCAGCCACCTACTGGGCAGCCAAGCTAAACCGTTACCAGCTCTGCGCCAAATACGGCTGGGCGTTCAGCAGCGACATGCCAGACCGGAATATTAAGAGAAAAGGGATAATCTTCAGCGAAATAGCGGAAAAAGGCGACGTGGAACAGACGGCGAAGCTGGAAAAGGAAAACCGGGCGATAAAGGAAAAGATGGAAGACATGCAAAGAGACTACGAAAAGCTCAAGAAAGCCATGGAAACCATCATGCCCGTCATGGCAGAAAAAATGGAAAACCCAGACTTCAGAAGAAAGCTATACGAGAAGAAAAGACTGGAATTGATGAACGAGAACCCCTAGGAGGATTTCAGAATATGCACATAAAATAAGCTGCGATTTTCACTCGGGTGACAGATTGGCGAGATTTCTTCAATTTTAGCTTAACATCCAGAACTATCTCGGAACCTGCGCTCACCTAGTTAAGGAAACGCAACTGACCCCTGCCTAATAGTTCTCCAGGCAGGTTGATTGGCTTGAAGGAATTGAATATAAGTGGCTTTTCAGTTTGTCTTTTCGAAGATCAAAATGAATTCTCTGGACATAGTGGGCACGGTATTCCCTTTGTGTTTACGAAGGGATTTTAGGCGCGCAAAGCGTTGAACCTTGCACGGGAGCAGCTTTCTTTTGATTTTCCTATCATATTTTAATCGCAACTCGAACTTCAATTTACTTAGAACGTCTTCTACAAAGCAGTCCAGATGTAGCCTCCAGCCTCCAACACGCCTGCGCGCGACCACAAAGATTACCTGCCCATGCCTGCGAACTTGGCCTGCGATCTCCAAACATGCTTTTTCCAGATCAGAAAGATATTGGTACACTCTTAGCGATGCACTGTTGCTTGTGGCGCCTCTCCAATAAACTGAGAACCGGTCGTGCATGAAAGGTGCACTTTCCTGCGCCACCGACACCCTTCCGCCCAGACACCTCGTATCTATTTCCTTTCCAGACATTCTTAGATGCTCCAATCCATTGATATTCGATATCACGGATAAACAAATGCTAGACATCCCCCCGTATTGGACAGTCGTCTTTGAGTCACCATAGGGAGGTGATGTAAAAACTACGTCAAACTGCCCAGACTCATTTGCAGCCTCTAAAGAGGCTTTAAGGTTTTTACAGTCGCCAACAACTGCCTTACAGTTGCCCATAACAAAGGGCTCGTATTTAATCTCACTGATAGCTACCTTGAATCGTCTGCAGAAAACCGCTTTAGCAGAAGGCTTATGTTGCACCCTCCTATTCGCCGGGATACGGTGAAGCTTCCACCTGTCATTCCTGCAATACGACACCTCTCGTGCCGTTGCGCTGAGGACAGCTCCAGCTAATAATGTGATTGCCTTGCTGCGTGCCTTGGAATTGATTATTGTCAAGATTCCTTCCATCTCGTCTATAGCATCCTCAGAAAACCAGGCAACCTTCCGCTCAGTTCCGAGATCCATATTTTTGCCTCGCGAGGCCCTCGGCAAGGCGCTTCTCTCGATCTCACAAAGAAATTCCTCTAGCTCTAACACGGAATAATTTGCAGATTTCGCCTGAACCAGGAGACTCGCAAGCGGATTCACGTCAACACCAACACAGTTAGCCCCATTCCTTGCGCCCGCAAGAAGAATCCGGCCCGCCCCACAGAAAGGATCCAACAAACTTACCCCTGGTCTCACAAACTCTAGAGACAATTCTTCGGCCAAAGGGTCAGCGATCATAGCTGGGTATGGATGTAGGTATGTTAGTCGTGTTGCCATTTCAGACTTCGAATCTTCTCAATTATAGCGTTGACTACATCATCGATGCTGTTGGTGCTTGTATCCACAACTATTAGGTCCTCCGCGCTAGGAATAATTCTAGGGTATAGTTTTTCAATCAGAACTTGGTCATCTAGGTCGCACCCTTCTAATGCACCGCCTGATTCTGTCCCGTCCTTCCTCTCAAGATACCTCTTTGCCCTTACTTCCTTGTTGCATCGTAACTCAATCCACACAATCCCTGGAATATCGCAGCAAACATAGGGAAGAAAGCGACCTTCTATTACAATATCCTCACCGATACAACTGGCAGTATGTCGTGTTATATTGTCAATGATTAAATGTAGATCTACACTCAGTCGCTTGACTTCAAAACCATGCTCCCTCGCCACGCTTCTCACCTCCTCTCCACAACAGCGGACCCTAGCGTTTAGCAATTGAGCGACCCTTTTTGCAACGACCGTTTTCCCAGTGCAGGATTTTCCGTATATTGCAATGATCACGGCTTAACCCACACGCATATCTGCTCTCTCGACTCTGCATCGCCTCCACCCGAAACGCGCCTCCGACTGAGTCTCCTAACCTTCGGACCCCACAACAGCTTGAACCCTATGGATCTAGTCCCCTCAATAACCGACACCACAGCATTCGGGAACTTCCTTGAAGCGCCAATGAGAATTGCAAAAATACCACCTGATTTTAATGAGCGGTGAATATTCTTGAAGGCAGTCGTCATATCCTCGATATATCGTCTCTCTACATCCTTTGTGTCCCTCCTCCTCCTCGCTCCAATTTCACGATCGAAATCCACTTGAAGAGGCCATCCCATCCACAGATAGGTCAACCGATTAGCAAAAGTATAATCAACCATGCCTAGGAAAGGAGGGGAAGTGACAACAAGGTCAACGCATTCAGAATGAATACTGCTCAATCTCGCGTCCTCTAAGGACAGTGTAAAAAGGTTGTCAGAAATAGCACCAGACGAAAGGCTCATTCTAGTCTCAGAAAGTCGCGTAACCTGTACCGCTTGAATAAGTTTCTGCTTAAAGATCTCGATTGCATTATGCTGAAATGGCCTGGTAGGTTTCACATTATCTGCTACCCAGCCCCAATGATGCCGCCTTTTCCTTCCCGTCGCCGTCCTCGATGCACCAGTGGAAGCGCAAGCAAAAAGTGTATCCGTAAATAGCATCCTGAATACGTCCTTTAGATGCTCATCCGGCTGGTCATCGATAATGTGCCAAATATATCTAAGTTGGTCACGTGTGACTTCATTAAGC
>JAHECH010000400.1 GCA_024641835.1 Deltaproteobacteria bacterium | reverse complement strand
CTGCGCCTGATTCAGTCCGCGCGCGGTTACCGGTTTTCCATCGATGCTGTGCTCCTGTCCGAATTTGTCACGATAAACCCGGGGGATCTGGTGGTCGACCTCGGAACGGGTTGCGGGATCATCTCCCTCATCCTGCTCCTCACGAGGTCCCCCCGCTACATTGTCGGCCTTGAGATACAATCCCGTCTCGCAGAAGAGGCCATACGAAATGCCATTCTGAATGGGTTCAAGGATCGGATGGGGGTGGTCCTCGGCGATATCCGACATCCTCCTTTGGCTCAGGGAAAGGCAGACGTCGTCGTATGTAATCCTCCTTACCGACCCAGAAACAGCGGCAGAATCAATCCTGCTGCTGAAAAAGCGATAGCGAGGCATGAACTCATGGCCTCCCTGGACGACATCCTGAAGACGGCCCACTTGCTTCTGAAACCAAAAGGAAGAGTTGCCATTATTTTTCCGGCGGCTCGCCTGGTGGATGTTCTAGTGCGGATGCGGGGCTTCGGCCTGGAGCCCAAGAGGATTAGGCTGATCTATCCTCGCATGAAATCAGAAGCGAAGCTCGTTCTCCTGGAAGGTTCACAGGGCGGAAGAGGGGGTCTCAAGGTACTGCCTCCTCTCACGGGTCAGGGCGATTTTTCTATCTCGAACGGAGCCTGAATTCGATTTTCTCTACGGCTCTTCGGCCGAGTTTGTCGTTCAGTTTTTCTTTGATGACTTCGCCTGCAAGAGAAAGTTCCTGAAGCCAGATGGGGTCAGAGACTTTCACACGAAGCCTTCCTTTTCTGATCCAAAGAGGGCTCGCATTTCTCGCGATTGCAGGACCAACGGCTTCAGTCCATATTTGCCAGATGTGGGCATCATCAGGATTGAAGGGAAGACTGGAGTCATTGAGCAAGGCTCCCAAAATATCTTTCAACGAGGTGAGGTTGGAATTTCTCTGATTCATGGACCAATCTTGGACGTCCCAGCCGGATTTCTTCGTTTACTCCTTGACGGGAAGTTCAATTGTTCATATGTTGTAGCAAATTTGCGTTGGGATGAAAAGAGGTTTCGTATGCCCTGGGATTGGGATAAGTTACAGCAGAAGAGGGGGGGAATCGGAGGCGCACCTCCCCAGATGGGAGAGGTCATAAACAAGATCAGAGGGGTGAAAACCAGGTTCCCAGGTTTCTGGGTGATTATCATTATCGCGCTGTTGATCTACTTCGGGTCATCAACCTTCTACACGGTGGGCGTGGATGAGGTCGGAATCGTGCAGCGGTTCGGCCAGTACGTGCGGACGACGCCTTCAGGCCTCAATTTCAAACTCCCGACGGGGATTGAAAAAGTCACCAAAGTAAAGGTGAGATACGTCTACAAAGAAGAGTTCGGGTTCCGGACCATTAAAGCGGACGTAAGAACGCGCTATGCTGCGGGGGACATGTATCTCGCGGAGTCCTTGATGCTCACGGGCGATCTCAACGTGGCCGTCGTGCCGTGGATTGTACAATATCGCATCAAAGATCCCTATGACTACCTTTTCAAGGTCAAGGACCCAAGGAGCACACTCAGGGACCTCTCAGAAGCAACGATGCGCCTGGTGGTCGGCGACAGAAGCATCAACGAGGTGATCAGCAAGAGGGAGGAGATTGCGGCCCAGGCACAAAAGCTCCTGCAGAAGGAACTGGATGGGGCGGAAACAGGCATCAGCGTCACCACCATTGAGATGAAAAGGACCAACGTCCCGGAGTCGGTCCAGCCCTCTTTCAACGAGGTGAATCAGGCTATTCAGGAAAAAGAGAAGATGATCTACCAGGCCCGTGAGGAATACAACATGCGCATTCCCCAGGCAAGGGGTCAGGCGGAAAAGACGATCCTGGAAGCAGAGGGGTATGCCCTTGACCGGATCAACAGGGCCAAAGGAAATGCGGCAAGGTTCCTCGCTCTCTATGAGGAATACACCAAGGCGCAAGATGTGACCAAGCGACGATTGTACCTGGAGGCGCTCCGAGACATCATACCTAAAATGGGCAAGATGTATGTAGTGGATTCTAAAATGAAGAACCTCCTGCCTCTACTCAATCTCGACAGCTCCAAAGGAGGAAAACAGTGAAGTCGAAAGGACTGATCATAGGCCTTGCCATCATCGTTTTTGTGGCTTTCAGCGCAGCCTACGTGGTGGACGAGACCGAACAGGTGGTCATCACCCAGTTCGGCAAACCCATAGGTGAATCCAAGAGAGCACCGGGCCTTTATTTCAAGATTCCTATCGTGCAGCAGGCCAACTACTTCCCCAAGAATCTCTTGGAATGGGACGGTGATCCCGGACAGATTCCCACACTGGACAAGACCTTCATCGTAGTGGATACCTTTGCCCGGTGGAAAATCGTCGATCCTCTTAAGTTCTTCGAGACGGTGAACAACATGACAGGGGCCATGGGTCGCCTGGACGATATCCTCGATTCTGCGGTACGCAATTTCGTGACCTCTTATCCCCTGATTGAAACGGTGAGGATGACCAACCGCGAGCTTGATACCTTTGAGGTGGGTGTGGATCAGGTGAAGGAAACGAGCCCCTTGGGAGAGGTAAAAATGGGAAGGGGCATGATTACCAAGGGCATTATGGAACAGGCCCAACCCAAATTGGAAAAATTCGGCATCGAGCTCGTGGACGTAAAGTTCAAGATGTTGAACTACGTGGAAGAAGTCCAGAAGTCGGTCTATGGCAGAATGATTGCGGAAAGAAAGCAGATTGCAGAGAAGTTTCGCTCTGAAGGGAAGGGGGAGGCCCGCAAGATCGAGGGGGATATGGAAAAGACCCTGAAGGAGATCACCTCGGAAGCATACCGGAAAGCCCAAGAGGCCAAGGGAACGGCGGACGCTGAGGCGACCCGAATCTATGCTCAGGCTTACGGCAAAGACCCTGAGTTTTACTCCTTCGTGCAAACCCTCGACACTTACAGGGAAACCATGGACAAGGACACATCGCTTATTCTTTCCACGGATTCGGAGTTCCTGAAGTTGTTCCAAGGCTATGAGTCAAAGAAATGAAGAAAGAAAAACCTCTTGCAGGAGTTGACACGTGGTGAGGACAGAGATCCAGCTCTTCCTTGAGAATGTGCCGGGGGAACTCGGGAAATTGGCATGCCTCCTCGGGAATGAGGGCATCAATATTGATGCCATGACGATTCAAGATGCTTCTGCTTACGTGAAGGAGCTCTTCAAGGCAAGAGGAAAATCATTGAAACGCATCGCGCCAGCGGCCTCTTACGGATCTATGCAGAAAGACTCGGCTGATTATGCCCTGATTCGTCTTCTCGCAAATAACACGGACAAGGCGATCGATCTTCTTTCTAAAGGAGGCTATATTTTTGACGTCATGCCTGTTATCGCACTGGAACTGGACAACAGACCAGGGACCCTCTCGGAAATGGCCAAAAAATTCGGAGAGGAGGGGATCAACATCAATTATGTTTATGGCTCTGGCTTGCCCGGGGAGAAAAAATCCCTTTTTGTTTTCTCTCCCGAAGACATCGAAGCTGCGGCAAAGATCTTCAAAGACAAGTGATGGGCATCGAAGTTTTACCGAAAGTTCACCGGCTGTTGCCCAAATGAGCAGCGAAGGATGCTCTCACAGGGTGAAGATGCTTTGGACGACAGCCTGTTTAGCTGCGACTCCTAGCGGTCCTTATGTCAATTTGGAAGGCCCGTCAGCAAGCTCTAAATCGATCAATTTGAGCTGAACCTTCTCATGCCCCTGCCACCGGTCGATTTCAGGAGTGAAAACCAAATTCACCTTCTTTCCCTGAAGGGAATGGTTCCCTGAAAGACCAAAACCGATTGCTTCAGTGACCGCGCCGTCTTGCTTTACCTTCATCTTAAGATGCTTGTCTCCCACGATCCTGGACTCTATCACCTGGGCTGATCTGGTCAAAAGCAAGGGTTGAGGGTTGCCCGGGCCAAAGGGCGCCAGGGTTTTAAGGTGGCCCAATGTTTCTAAAGTCATCTCGTGAAGGCTCGTTTCCGCGTCGATTTCGATGGCGCTGATCAAGTCTCCAGGCCTTAAGTGATCTTTAGCAAGTCCTTCAAGTTCTCTAGAGAAATCTTCCATACGGGATACTTCGAGGGCCAAACCTGCGGCGTACTGGTGGCCACCGAATCTCCTAAGAAAATGGCTAAGACGGCGGAGGGCTTCATAGAGGTTGAACCCTGGAATACTCCTTCCGGAGCCAATAGCCATGCCCTCCTGTACGCTCAGTACCAACACCGGACGGTGGTATTTCTCCACCAGCTTGGAGGCCACGATTCCTAACACTCCCCGATGCCAGTCATCGCCCCAGAATACGAGGGTCCGCTGATCGTCAGGAAATCCCTTGGAGGAGATCTCACCCTCAATGTGGGCGACAATATTTCGCTCGATACTCTGGCGGTGGTTGTTCATGGCCTCCAGTTGGGCAGCCAGCCTTCTTGCAATGTTGGGCTGGTCTGTCGTGAGAGCGACAACACACATCTCGGCGCTGCCAAGTCTCCCCGAGGCATTGAGGCGGGGTGCGATTCTAAAGGCGATGTCATAGGGTGTAATCATGGAGGGGATGACAGAAGCCATTTCTGCTATGGCATCCAGGCCTGGCCAGAAAGAGTTCTGCATCCTATCAAGGCCGGCACTCACCAATATTCTATTCTGATCCTGAAGGGGAACCATGTCAGCGACCGTTCCCAGGGCCACGAGGTCGAGATACTTCCTTAAATCAGGTTCAGACCTCTGCATGAACCAGCCCCTATCACGGAGAGCAGCCCTGATGGCGACGGCTAGGAAAAACGCGATGCCCACACCCGCAAGGTGTTTGAACGGGAACACTGAATCGTGACGATGGGGGTTAATCACCGGGCAGAGGGGGGCAAAGTCCTCTGGAATCTGATGGTGATCGGTGACGACCGTCTTCATACCAAGATCTCTCGCTAAGGCTATTTCCCGCATGTTCGATATGCCACAGTCCACGGTGATCAACAATCCGGTGCCTT
>JAHECH010000399.1 GCA_024641835.1 Deltaproteobacteria bacterium | reverse complement strand
CTCGAAAGGATCGCTCAGGAAGTCGCGGATAGGGGCACTATAGACCAACCCCCCACACGGGAAGGTTGGCGTGTGACAATGCTTCTTGTCCCGAAGTAAGACGGGTTTCCGAAACCTAACCTAAAGCGAGAAAGGCCCTTTTCATTGCGGTCAACCAAGGTCTGGGGCGCAAGTTGATTTAATCCCTTGCCCGGTGTTTTGTGGAGGCTCTGGTTGCGCAAAAGGGGAGGGTTTTTTCATTCGTATTTCGATTACGGAGGACCATGACATGCCTAAACTAAAAACCAAGCGCGGTGCTGCTAAGAGATTCAAGGTTACCGGAACCGGGAAGATCTTGAGAAGCAAGGCCTTTGCAAACCATATTCTCACGAAGAAGAGCACCAAGAGGAAGAGAGGTCTGCGCAAGTCAGCTCTCGTGGATTCTGCTAACAAAAAGAGCATCTTAAGACTCGTTCCTTATCTGTGACGGGAAAGCAATGGAAGGCCCTCACCGGGAAAAACCGGGGTTGGAGAGAAAACCCGGCCCAAGGACGGTACAAGCAGATAATCCTGGGATTCAGGAGGATTCCCTGTTTTCGCCGCATCCTTTGCGCGGCGGACAATGTCCCAATTTGATGTATGGAGATTTCACCAAAGAGGTGTGACAAATGCCAAGAGTAAAACGAGGTTTCAAGGCGAGGCGAAGACGAAACAAGGTGCTGAAAGCGGCAAAAGGTTTCCGCGGCCGTCATAGCAAAATCTTCAAGACAGCACTGATCACATTGAGCAGGGCGAGACAGTTTTCATACCGGGACCGGAGGGCGAGAAAAAGAGATTTTCGGAGGCTCTGGATCGTTCGTATCAATGCGGCAGCCCGGGAGCATGGGATTTCTTACAGCCAGTTTATGGCTGGGCTTCACAAGGCGGGCATCGATCTTGATAGGAAGGTGCTCGCAGAGATGGCCGTGAATGACCGTGCCGCCTTTGCCAAGGTGGCGAATATGGTGAAGTAGAGCATCGGCGTCCTTGGGCATGCAGGCAAGCCCAAGGCCTGCTATGTTCTTGTCTGAAAGGCACTTCAAACTGAGCCAAAGGACCATGAGAAAGCGAATTCTCGAGTTGGAAAAAGAAGCTCTTCAAGAGCTTGCCACCGTTTTTCATCTTTCCGGCCTCGAAAAATTCAGGATTGCCTACTTTGCGAAGAAAGGTGCCCTGACCTCCTTGCTGAAGCAGATAGCCGCTCTGCCTGCGGAGGAGAGGCCTGAAGCTGGAAAGCTCGCCAACCTCTTAAAGACCCATCTTACAAATCGCTTTGAGGAAACCAAAGAGAGACTTCTATCCAGGCAAGAAGAAAAGGCCTCTTTTTTTGATGTGACATTGCCGGGCCGGAAACCGTTGCGGGGGCACCTTCACCCCCTCACTCAGGTTCAGCAAGAGATATGCGGGATTTTTGGAAGGATGGGATTCAAGGTCGTGGATGGTCCTGAAGTGGAACTGGACTACTACAATTTTGAAGCCCTGAATATGCCGAAGGACCATCCTGCCCGGGATATGCAGGACACATTCTACGTTTCCGACAATGTGATCTTAAGGACTCATACTTCCCCGATGGAAGTCCGTGTTATGGAGAGTCAATCGCCCCCGGTTAGGATAATCGCCCCCGGCAAGGTTTACAGGAGGGATTCTGATGTTTCCCATACCCCGATGTTTCACCAGGTAGAAGGCTTACTGGTGGACAAAGGAATAACGTTTGGCGACCTGAAGGGTACCCTCACAAGCTTTGTTCACCAAATGTTTGGCCGCGACACAGCCCTGCGCTTTCGCCCCAGCTTTTTCCCCTTCACGGAACCGAGTGCGGAGGTGGATATTCGATGTGTCATATGCCGGGGAAAAGGATGTCGCACCTGCTCTAATACTGGCTGGCTTGAAATCCTCGGGTCAGGTATGAATGATCCAGAAATATATAAGTTCGTGGACTATGACCCTGAGGTGTATTCCGGTTTTGCCTTTGGCATGGGTATCGAACGGGTGGCCATGCTCAAATATGGCATCGATGACATCCAGCTCTTTTTTAAGAACGACATGCGTTTTCTGAGACAATTCTAAAAGAAATGAGGCAATGGATTACAACCCCCCTTACTCCTGAAGCGGAGCGGAGAATAAATCTTCATGCGCGTAAGTCTGAACTGGTTGAAAGAGTTCGTTGACATCACCATGAGCCCGGATGATCTGGCTCAGCTTCTGACCATGTCCGGTCTGGAGGTGGAGCAGAGAGAGCCTCTGGCACATTCTCTCCCGGGCGTGCTGGCGGCACGAATCCTTTCCGTCAAACCACACCCTCATGCAGACCACCTGTTCATCTGTCAGGTGGATACCGGGAAGAAAGAGGTTCAGGTCGTCTGCAGCGCTTCAAATCTGAAGGAAGGGGCGATGGTTCCCATAGCTCTTCCCGGAACCGTTCTCCCAGGAGGAATGAAGGTTGAGCAGACCCTTATCAGAGGCGAATCTTCTGTGGGCATGCTCCTGGCTGAGGATGAAATGGGTCTGACGGATGACCATACGGGCATCATGATCCTTCCGTCTGAAATGAAACAAGGGACCCTCATAACAAAAGGGCTGCCGCTGGAAGATTGGGCGTTTGAGATCGCGTTAACCCCCAACAGACCTGACTGCGCTTCTGTGATGGGGATTGCGAGAGAAATTGCGGCGCTCACGGGGCAGAAGCTGAGAAGGCCTGAGACAGAACTTGAAGAAGGGGAAAAGGCAATTGAGGATCTCACGAGTGTCACTATTGTTGACCCGGATGGCTGTCCAAGGTACGCGGCGGGAATGATACTGAACGTTTCGCTGAAACCGTCTCCTTTCTGGATGAGGTATAGGCTCTATGTCTCCGGCGTGAGAAGTATCAACAATGTGGTTGATGTCACCAACTATGTCCTTCTTGAAATGGGGCAACCGCTTCACGCCTTTGATTATGACCGGCTCATCGAGAACAGGATTGTTGTCCGCCGTGCCCAGGAGGGAGAGCCTTTCACCACCCTGGACGGCAAAACATACACCTTGACCAGTGAAAACCTGATGATCTGCGATGGGAAGAGAGCTGTAGCCCTTGCAGGGGTGATGGGCGGTCTCAACTCGGAGATCTTCGCCGGGTCTCGGAATGTGCTCATCGAGAGCGCTTATTTTGATCCGAGGACGATTCGGAGGGGTGCTAAACGGCTTGGTATTTCCACGGAGGCATCCTACCGATTTGAGAGGGGGGTGGACATTGAGGGAATCCCCATAGCCTTGCGAAGAACCATGATGCTTATCTCTCGCCTTGCAGCGGGAGAGGTGATTCTGGGGATGATCGACAATTATCCCAAGCCTCGCAGACCGCTGGTCATTGATTTGAACGTGGAAAAAGCCAACAGGTTCCTCGGGACTAGCCTGTCTCGTCAGACCGTTACCCGTTATCTAAGATCCCTTGAAATGGAAGTGGACGCCGCGGATGACCATGTGCTTCGGGTCAGACCCCCCACGTTCCGCATAGATCTAACGAGGGACTGGGACCTGATGGAGGAACTAGCGAGGCTGGAGGGCTATGATAACGTTCCCGTGACCCTCCCTCCCATCAGGCCTTCCGATGAAAAGGATGACCCTCAATTCGTGCTGGGTGACAGAACCCGGGAAATCATGATTGGCCTTGCTTTCACCGAGATCATTTCTTACAGTTTCATATCAGCGGATTCAGCAGACCTGCTTGGTGCTGAAGAGGAAAGTGGCCTCAGGTCCTTTGTGAATCTCATGAACCCTCTGACGATGGACCAGTCCGTCATGAGGACCTCATTGGTTCCGGGCCTCATGGCTGCCCTGAAGATCAATTTCTCCTATGGTCAAAAAGACCTGAGGCTCTTTGAGTGGGGCAAAGTGTTTATCCGAAGGAGCCCCGATGAATTACCGACTGAGCATTATTCACTATGTGCCCTCATCACCGGTTTGACAAATCCTAAGGAATGGTACCGTGAAGAGAGGACTGCTGACTTCTATGATATGAAAGGGGCTGCCGAAACTTTCCTCGGTGCGTTAGGGCTCCAAGATAGACAATTCCGAGTGGAAAAGGTCTCTCCCTGGTACCATCAAGGGATCTCTTGTGAGATTTACATTGGCGGCTCAAAAGGGGGGAGCGTCGGGCAAGTTTCCCGGGATGTGCTGCGGAGATTTGACCTCGACACGGAATCGGTATATCTGTTCGAGCTGGATGGGGCCTTGGTTCTGGAGAAAATGAGAGGGAAGAAGCGCTTCAAGCCCTTAGCGAAGTTTCCGGCCGTTCTTAGAGACATCTCGCTCGTGGTAAAGCGCGAGACCGAAAGTGCTACCATTCGCGAGATCATCAAACGTGAAGGAGGCGACTTAGTCGAATCCGTAATCCTCTTTGATCTCTACGAAGGTGGGAAGATCGCCTCTTCAGAAAAGGCTCTGGCCTTCAGGATATGCTATCGATCAGAGGAAGCAACACTGGACGGCCGTGAAGTGAACAGGCTTCATGAAGCTATCATTGCTCGAATAGGGAAGGAGACAGGTGGAAGGCTCAGGGAAGGATAAGAAAACTTTTCAGATTCCTGAGAATAAACGATACTTCCGAATAGGTGAAGTGAGCCGGATCATGGGCGTTGAACCTTATGTCCTCAGGTACTGGGAAAGCGAATTTCCGCAGATTTGCCCTGCCAGGGCCGACACGAACCAGAGAACTTACCAGAGAAAAGATCTTGAGATGATCATGGAGATCAAAAGGCTTCTCTATGAAGAGAAGCTCACCATCCGGGGTGCTCGGCAAAGACTGAAACAAAAAGAGCAGGTCAGGAGTTTGCCAGACAAGACATTTATCGAGGAGCTGAGAGCAGATCTCGAAGATATTCTCAAGGTCCTCAAATGAGTCTCCTCCGAAAGCTTGCGCCTGAACTCGTCGCATGGCGGAACGAGTAGAATTTGACTGAGAGCAAAGGTGAGATTTGGTGGGCCTGGCGGGTCACACAGCTTTGGTTACGGG
>JAHECH010000398.1 GCA_024641835.1 Deltaproteobacteria bacterium | reverse complement strand
ATATGGCCTCAGGCATGGCCCGGTTGCCGCCGTTAGCGCTGGGCCTTAGTAAGGGGGTGATCCAAAGGGGTACAATAAGTACGCTAAGAGAGACAATCCAACGTGAGGCAACCCTTAATAGTTTATGTTACACCACAGCAGACCACAAGGAGGCAACCTCGGCCTTTCTGGAAAAACGAAAACCGGTCTTTAAGGGCTCTTAAAACCTATGGGGACCCCTTGGTAAGTTAAATGAATTGCACATGCTAGAGAGGATTACCGTGCGACACAGTATACCCATATTGCCTGAGAATCAATGGCCACCTTTGAGGAGGTTGAAGGCAGCCAATAAGACAGCCTGGGGCTATTTTGCAGCCCTGGTTAGGCTCCTCCAGCACGAACTCGGCGAGGAGAAGACATGCAAACTACTTGAAGGTCTGATGCGTGAGAACGCCCGAAAATATTTTCTACCAGGGCTGAAAGCATTCGGGATTGAAGGAAAGGATCCTTTATCCATCGCGAGTTATTTTAAGCTCACCACAGGGGATATCATAGGGTATGATGTGGAACTGGAAAAGGTTTCCGAAAAGGAAGTGATATATCGTCTGAGATCCCCATGCATCTGGTTTCCGGACCTTGACATACCGCCCAGTTTTTGCCGGGCCTTGGGGGCCTTCGAGCGTGAAGCGGCCAGCCTTATTAACCCTCGCATTAAGGTGACCATGCCTAAGCTGATGACGGAAGGACATCAATACTGCGAACTGGTCTTCAAAGAAGAAACAGAATAGAAGGATGTACAGCGGTGACATTTCAACTATGCCGAGTGAAACAGGGGCAATTCCCGACCGGGATGCTTCCTGGAAATTAGAAGAAGGAGGACGATCATGACCGTTGGCATTATTTCTTTCGGGGGGTATATCCCCTTTTACCGTCTTGATCGAAAAGTCATTTTCAAAGCAGTCGGGTGGGTCAACACGGCTACCGCTGTCCACGCCCGCGGAGAGAGGGCGGTTGCCAACTATGATGAAGACACTATCACCATGTCGGTAGCGGCAGGCAAGGACTGCCTCTTGGGAATCGAGTCTCACGATGTAGATGGCATGTACCTGGCTTCAACGACTCTCCCTTACAGGGAAAGGCTCAATGCCGGGATTGTCTCCACTGCACTGGATCTGAGGCCAAGCAGCCGCAGTGCGGATTTTACCTCATGTCTGAAAGCCTCAACCACCGCCCTGCTCGCCGGTCTGGATGGTGTGAAGGCTGGTAATTTCAACAGACTGCTCGTGTGTGCAGCCGACTGTCGTCTTGGAAAGATGGGAAGCGCGCAGGAGCACATCTTTGGTGATGGAGCAGCCGCCCTCCTTATTGGAACAGAGGGCGTTGTTGCAGAGTTTCTCGGATCTCACTCTGTGTCCTATGATTTCATGGACCGGTGGCGTTCGTGGGACGACAGATTTGACCGGCCATGGGAAGATCGGTTCATCAGGGATGAGGGATACGGAAAGATCATACCCGAAGCCATTTCCGGCTTTTTCGAGAAGACAGGGATGAAGCCAGAGGATATTAGCAAGTTCATTTTCCCATGCCCCTACGCCCGAGAACAGATGAGCATTGCAAAAAGATTGGGTTTTGCGCCCGAGAAGGTTCAAGACAATATGATTAACTTTGTTGGCGACACGGGAACAGCGTACCCCTTGATGATGATGGTTGCTGCACTTGAGCAGGCCAAGCCAAAGGATAAACTTCTGGTCGCAAGCTACGGCAACGGTAGTGATGTCATGTGTTTCGAAGTGACCGGAGACATAGAACGGGAGAGGAAATCGAGGGGAATCAGAGGATTCATGGGCCGTAAGGCCGAGTTGGGGTCATATGAAAAATACACGGTCTTTAGGAATATCGTTCCACAGGAAACCGGGATAAGAGGTGAGCTCGAGAACCAGACGCCATTCTCCCATCTTTGGCGGGAGCACAGGGCCGTGCATGGGCTTATAGGGACAAGATGCAAGAAGTGCGGTGTATCACAATTTCCTCCTCAAAGGGTCTGTGTAAACCCGAAATGCGGGGTCATTGATGAGATGGAAGATTACTCCTTTGCAACCAAGCATGGGTCTGTTTTCACTTACACGGGCGATATGCTTGCGTATAGCATCAATCCTCCCGCCGTGTATGGCATGGTTGATATGGAAGGTGGGGGAAGGTTGTTCGTTGATTTTACGGATTGCACACTCGAGACACTGAGCGTAGGCATGCCAGTTGAGATGAGCTTCAGGCGCAAGTATTACGACACATTCAGAGGAATTCACGGTTATTTCTGGAAGGCGATTCCCGTTAACCCATTAAAGGCGTAAGAGGAGGTCGGGCATGGCGGAAGGGATCAGAGATAAAGTCGCCATTGTTGGCATGGGGTGCACAAAGTTCGGAGAGCTTTGGGACAAGAGTGCAGATGACTTGATGGTTGACGCATATTTGGAGGCGATGGAAGATGCTGGTATCGAAAAAAGGGACATTAAAGCGGCATGGCTTTCCACTTGCTTTGATGAGGTGAACGTAGGGAAGAGCGGCCAGCCTCTCTCAAAAGCCTTAAAACTCCCCTTCATTCCGGTGACGAGGGTGGAGAATTTTTGCGCGAGTGGAACTGAGGCGCTCCGTGGGGCAGTGTATGCAGTCGCATCAGGTGCGTATGACATGACGCTTGCGATGGGAGTGGAGAAACTCAAGGACACTGGCTATGGAGGACTTCCTGATCTTGGGAAGGTTATGGGGAACCAGAATCGATTCGTGTTTCCCAATGTGACGGCTCCTGGCGCGTTTGCAATGCTAGCGACACGCTATTTTGACAAATACGGACTGCGTGCTGATGAAGGGAAACTGGCACTCGCTAAGATTTCTGCGAAAAGTCATCGAAATGGAGTCCTTACCCCCAAGGCCCATCTGAGACGGGAAGTATCAGTGGAACAGATCATGAGCGCACCCATTATCGCCTGGCCCCTTGGGCTCTTCGATTGCTGCGGAGTAAGCGACGGCGCCGCATGCGCAATTGTGGCCACCCCTGAGGTTGCAAAGAGTCTGAGGCCTGATCCGGTCTATGTGAAGGCCCTACAGCTAGCGGTGACTAGCGGCGAGGAGCACTGGTTCACTGGATGGGACGGCACCAACGTAGAGTCCACCTACCGAGCGGCGGCTGCGGCCTATTCAGAGTCAGGAGTAAAGAATCCGCGAGAGGAGATAAGTATGCTGGAGGTCCACGATTGCTTCTCGATCACCGAACTGGTCACCTATGAAGACCTCCAGATCTCTCCTAGAGGGCGCGCAAAGGACGATGTGGACGCAGGCTTCTTTGACTTGAACGGGAAAATACCCTGCCAAACCGATGGGGGGCTCAAGTGTTTTGGCCATCCAATAGGATCCACAGGACTGAGGATGGCCTATGAATGCTATAAGCAGCTTCAAGGAAAAGCAGGGGAGCGGCAGATCAAGAATCCCAGGCTGGCTCTCACCCATAATTTGGGAGGCTTCCCCGGTATGGCAGTGGTCAGCGTTGCGATATTTGGCAATTGAAGGCAAGCACCGATTAGCGACAGGAGGATACCATGGGTGTCAGCTTAGAAAATATCAAGAGAATCGCCGTCATTGGTGGTGGTGGGTCCATGGGTCATGGAATTGTGCTGGCCTGTATCCAGGGCGGACCTTACCATGTAGCGATTATCTCCCGTCGGGAGGAAACATGTCAGCACGGGTTAGCGTTGATAAAAAACGGCCCCTATGGTTTGGCTGCGGCAGTAAAGCGTGGAAAGATTACTCAGGAGCAGGCTGAGGAGATGTTTTCACGGGTATCGACCACGACCAATTATGACGAAGGGCTTAAAGAGGCAGATCTGGTATTTGAGTCCATTATTGAGGATAGGGATTTTAAAAAGGCTTGTTTTCAAGAGCTTGAAAAATATGCCGCAGACCACTGTGTCGTTGCCTCGGGGACCTCTGCCATCATGATCAGCGAGCTGGCGGGGGCCATGAAAAGATTGGAAAGGAATCTAGTCGGAACTCACTGGTTCTTCCCTTCTAATGTAATGAAACTGGTTGAAGTAGGCAAAAGTGAACTGACAAGTGAGGAGGCATTCCAACTCATCATGGGGTTCCTGCAGAAGATAGGGAAGAGACCGGTTCCGGTCAAAGACTCCCCGGGTTTTTGTATGACCCGTTTCATAAATACCTATATCACGGAAGCCATTCGCCTGGTCGAACTTGGGGTCGCCCGCCTTTCCGACATCGATGAGATGGTAAAGACAGGAAGCGGCTGGCCAATGGGGGTATTTGAACTTCTTGACGATACGGCATCATTCGATGCCTACTATCATGCCCAGAGCTATCTTCATGAAACACTCGGTGATCGTTACAGGATTCCCGCACTTGCTCGCAAGGTCTTTGAGGCTGGGTATGTGGGCAATCCCCTGCTAAAACCTGGCTCTAAGGGTGGCTGGTATGAGTTTTTCGGGGAAGAGAAGAAGTACCTAAAAAAGAAATGAAGCTTGCGCCCGGACGGCAGCGCGCTTCCTGCGTCGAGTGCAAAACCGCCGCAGGCTGCTGCTGAGAAAAGGGGAAAAGCTTTGGATGGACCTGTAGTGCTTGTACAAACTGAAGAGGAGCGAAAGGGGCGTCCTCGATTTGGGTGGCTGTGTTCCTATACCCCAGTCGAGATTCTCGTGGCTGCCGGATTTTCCCCTGTGAGACTAGACGTGGGCGATACTGCGTTTCATAAGCCTAACCCTCAGATCTATCAATTGATGTGCCCTTACCTGAGGGCGGTTTTTGACGCAGGGCGGGAGGGGAGGATCGGCGAACTGGAGGGTGTAGTCTTCATGAGATGCTGTGATGGGATGCTGCGGCTCCATGACCTCTGGCATGCATATATGCCCAAACATAAGTCCTCCATACTGAGCCTCCCGAGGATCCAGTCGGCCGCGGCAGTAGATCACTTTGCCACGACCCTCAGGAAGTTTGCCCAAGGCTTGGAAAGGGAAGGGGGGATTCCAGTGACGGAGGA
>JAHECH010000397.1 GCA_024641835.1 Deltaproteobacteria bacterium | reverse complement strand
CCTGGAAGATTCCATAGGTACCTATGGAATCTTCCAGGTAGCCCAGAACAACCTTTTCGGCCGCGGGCTGAAGCTTTCTGCCGCCGCATCAATCGGGACAGTAACACAACAGTATGATATTCGTTTCACTGACCCGCGGGTTTTTGACAAACACCTGGAGTTCGGGGTCGATCTGATCAAATGGACGTATATATACGACGAATATACCCGGGACAGTACCGGTGGAGCTTTACGCCTGGGATTTCCTCTGGGGCTGGATCGGTACACCAAGGGCAGGGTGAGATACTTATACGACGACACCCTCATCGAAAATATACAACCAGGCGCAGCATCCCCCATTCAACAAATGGAAGGGAGAAGCAGCACAAGCAGTATGACCTTCTCGATAGAGAGGGACTCCAGGGACACTCTTTTTACTACGACCAAGGGATCTGACAACGCGGTCTCCTTTGAGTATGCTGGTGGTCTCTTGGGCGGCAATCTCGATTTCAATCGTTACGAGGCCAAATCTGCATGGTATTTCCCATTACCCCTGAGTAACGTCTTCGTGGCTCGAGGCCAATGGGGCTACATTGAAAGCAGGGGAGAGGGCTTCCTGCCCGGGGGCAGCCTGCCGGTCTTTGAGAAATATATGATAGGCGGCCTTGGTACCCTTCGGGGGTATTCCTACTACAGCGTATCTCCGCTCGACCCTGCAACCGGCGATAAAATCGGGGGTGAGAAGATGTTGGTTTTCAATCTGGAGAATCGGTTCCCTTTATTCAAGGAACAGGGAATTACGGGCGTAGTTTTCTTCGATGCAGGGAATGTGTGGACAAAAGATCAAGAGTACTCCGTGTCTGATCTCCGAAAATCAGTGGGCGTAGGCGTCCGGTGGTATTCTCCCATTGGCCCTATCGTGTTAGACTATGGGTGGATCCTTGAGCGAAAGCCGGACGAGCCCATCGGCAACGTGGACTTTTCCATGGGAGGTACTTTCTAAAGAAGAACCTATTCCCTATCCTCACTTTTCAATGGAGCGTGGGCAGAAATGGGTTCACATAAAAAGGAGGAGTTATGAAGAAGTTGGTTGTTGTATTGTTTACGTTGGTTGTGGTCATTTTTTTCCAGGCTCAAGCCGGGGCCGCTCAGACCGCTCCTCCTGCGAAGATTGGCGTGGTGGATCTCCAGAAGTTCCAAAAAAACTCCAAGACATTTCAGAAGACGGGGGCGGAGGTCAAGAAGAAGTTCGATGACTTGCAGAAGAAACTCGATCAAGAAAGGGATTCCCTTGCCAAGCTCCAGGAGGACTTCAGAAAGCAGAGCATGATGCTCAGTCTGGACGCCCAGGAAGACAAGAGGCGCGAATTGGAAAAAAAGCAGAGGCAGTACAAATACCTCTATGACGAGTCCAACCAGGAGATGAAGGACATAGAAAACGAAGCCATGAAAAAGATCATGCAGGAACTGGAGAAGATCGTAGCAAAGATCGGTGAGAAAGAAGGGTATTCCCTCATCCTGGAAAGAAGAACCCTGGGCCTCATTTACTACAATGTGGCCATAGACATTACGGATCGTGTGACGGAAGCTTACGATAAGTCGAAACAATAGGGGCGCCTGGGTTCCTTTTCGTCGCATCGTTTGGCGTTGGCTAACATTCTCGGAGTCATCTTTGGCGTACACTCTAAAAGAAATCGCCGAGCTTGTGGGAGGGGCGATCATTGGGATTGACCAAGTCCTTATTCGTGGAATCAATTCCCTGGCAGACGCGAAGGAGGGAGAGATCTCCTTATATGCGGATCGTCGCTATGAGAAAGAACTGAAAGAGACCAAAGCATCGGCCCTTCTCGTCGCCAAGGTAACCGACGCCTACCATGGACCTCAAGTGGTGGTCCCTCACCCTGCCCTTGCTCACGCCAGAGTCGCCCAACTCTTCTCTTCACCTCATCCCCGCTTTCCTGGAATCAGTGAAAGAACCGTGGTCCATGAAACCAGCATCATCGGCACCAATCCTTCCATTTTCCCTCTGGTCTACGTGGGTGAAAAGGCACGCATCGGTGATGAGGTGATTCTCTATCCGGGAGTCTTTGTAGGAGACAGGGTGAGGATCGGGAACAAGACGGTCATCTTCCCTAACGTCACCATCCTGCCTGATTGCGTCATCGGGAATGAAGTCGTCATCCGTGCCGGAACGGTCATCGGAAGCGATGGCTTCGGCTTTATCCGAGACGGGCGTCGAAATGTCAGGGTACCTCAACTGGGCATTGTTCAGATCGATGACCATGTGGAGATAGGAGCCAACAACTGCATTGATCGGGCTGCCATGGGCAAGACCTGGATCAAGAGAGGAGTAAAAACAGACAATCTCGTTCATATCGCCCACAACGTGGTCATAGGAGAGGACACCCTCATCGCAGCACAGACAGCTATCGGAGGGAGCGCTCATATCGGCAAGGAGGTGGTCATAGGCGGCCAGGTTGCGATCTCTGACCACATTCGAATCGAAGACAGGGTAATGATTGGTTCCCAATCAGGGGTCGCGAAGCCCCTCGGGCCGGGTGAAATCGTCTCAGGCTCACCTGCCATGGCACATCGCCTTTGGCTCAGAACCAGCGGAATCATACCCCGTCTCCCGGATCTCAGTGAACGCCTGCGAAAGCTTGAGAAAAAGGTTGAAGGACTGGCAAATCCATCCAAATCGGAAAAAGCGGAGTAAGCCTATGCAAGTCCCTCTAGGTTATCAGGACATCATAAAGATTCTTCCTCACCGGTATCCATTCCTGTTCGTAGACAGAATCATCGAATTGGAACTCAATAAAAGAGTGGTGGGCATCAAGAATGTGACCATCAACGAACCTTTTTTCCAGGGTCATTTCCCTGGCAACCCCATCATGCCCGGGGTTCTCATCCTCGAGGCCATGGCACAGGTGGGAGGCGTGCTGGCACGTTTGTCCGTGCCGGGTCTGCTCGATGATCAGACCAAACAAAGCCTCTATTTCATGTCGATAGACAAGGTAAAATTTCGTAAGCCCGTACTGCCCGGTGATCAGATCGTCTTTGAGCTGGAGGCGCTCCGAACAGGGTCCAGGGTTTGGAAAATGGGTGGGAAAGCGTTTGTGAAGGATGATCTCGTTGCAGAGGCGGAACTTGTCGCGGCCATAGGGTGAGAAAGGAAGAATTCCATGCCGGAGGTTCATCCCGCCGCAGTCGTGAGCTCCCGCGCTGAACTGGCTGAAGGCGTCAAAATCGGTCCCTACAGCATCATTGGAGACCATGTGAGAATAGGGCGGGATACGACTCTTGAAAGCCATGTGGTGATCGATGGACATACACTGATCGGAGAAAGAAACAGAATATATCCTTTTGTCTCCATCGGATCACCCCCTCAGGACGTCGGTTACAAGGGGGAAGAGACTCGCGTTGTCATCGGCAATGGTAATCTTATCAAGGAATTCGTTACCATCAATCGAGCGACAACCAAACAGGACTGGAGCACCATTGTGGGAGACGACAACTACCTCATGGCCTATGCCCACATCGCTCATGACTGCCGGCTGGGGAACGGAATTATCATGTCTAATGTAGCCACCCTTGGCGGTCATACCGTCATCGGAGATCATGCCATCCTGGGCGGGCTTGTGGCTGTTCACCAGTTTGTTCGGATCGGATCCTTTGCGTTTGTCGGTGGAAAGTCAGGCGTGGACAGAGATGTCCCCCCTTTTATGATTGTCGCGGGAGAAAGGGCGAAGCTTTACGGCCTAAACCGCCGGGGACTTGCTCGATACGGGTTTTCTCAGGAAGCCATCGACGGCCTCAAACAAGCTTACAGGATCTTATGGCGGGAAAACAGATCCTTGGTAGAGGGAATCAGAAGGGTGAGGCAGGAAATCCCGGCTTTTCCCGAGCTGGAGGTGCTTCTCAGCTTTTTCGAAGGGTCAAAAAGGGGAATCCTTCGTGAGTGAACATATCACCGCAAGAACAACATCATGAACGGGCCAACGGGTGTCCAAGCGAAAGAGACCATCGGCCTTATTGCAGGCGGCGGCCAGTTCCCTCTGCTCGTCGCGGAGGCTGCAAAAAGAAAAGGCCTCGGCGTGGTCGCTGTGGCTCACCTCGGAGAAACAGATCCCTCTTTATCCAGCAAAGTGGATGAAATCGTCTGGATCAAACTGGGTCAGTTGGGCCACCTGATCAGAGCTTTCAAGAAAAACCGGGTAAAGAAGAGCCTGATGGCGGGCACCATCAAGAAAAGGCGAATGTTTGAAAACATTAGGCCCGACCTCAAAGGCCTCTCCCTTATGTCCAGACTGTCTATTTTTCATGACGACGGCATCCTGAGAGGAGTCGCCGATGAACTGGCAAGGGAAGGCATAGAAATTATCAGCTCTACCCAGTACCTTCCTGAGCTTCTGGCACCCCGAGGTTGCCTGACGAGAAGAAAACCCACGAAGTCCGAAAAGGAGGATATTGATTTCGGGTTCCGGATAGCCAAAGAGCTTGGCCGGCTCGATATCGGTCAGTGTGTGGTCGTGAGAAGAAAGACCGTTCTTGCCGTGGAGGCCATTGAGGGTACTGATGCTGCGATCCTCAGGGGAGGAGAGCTGGCCAAGGAAAACGCCGTGGTGGTCAAGGTGAGCAAGCCCCATCAGGATTTTCGATTTGACGTACCTTCCGTGGGGCCCGAAACAGCCCGAGCGATGGCACGGGTGAAGGCATCGGTGCTCGCCATTGAGGCGGGAAAAACATTGATTTTTGACAAAGCAGAAATGATTTCGTATGCTGACAAATTGCGTATGACCATCATGTCCGTATGACCCGTTCCCCATATCAAGGACTGATGGACGCGATGCCATGGAATTCTTTTTCAGGAGAAAGTGAATCCGTGGGCGGGAAAAAGCTCAGAGTTGGTGTGATCGGTGTTGGCCATCTGGGAGAGTACCATGTGCAAAAATACATGGCCATTCCTGAGGTGGAGCTTGTCGGCGTGGTGGACACCAATGTCCAACGGGCCCATGAAATAGCGGGAAGATACGGTACCAAACCTTACC
>JAHECH010000396.1 GCA_024641835.1 Deltaproteobacteria bacterium | reverse complement strand
CTGGGTCTGGATGAACTCGGCACCCGCCTCGATTTTCTTCTCGAACTTGATGAGCTGGGGTTCGAGGGGGGTCGCCTCGGGGGTGACGATCGCACCGGCGCAGAATGAAACCGAACCTTCCAGGCTGTTGCCGCCCAGGTCCTTGCCCTTTTCCATCAACCGGATGGTCGCCAGGAGTTGACTCGATTCCAGGTCAAAAACCTCTTTCGCCTCCTTATGGTCACCCAGAATCACAGAATCCCCTGTGAGGCAGAGGACGTTGTGGATATCTCTGCTGTGGGCAAAAAGGAGATCCGACTGCAGGGCGAGCCGGTTCCGATCCCGGCAGGTCATTTGCAGGATGGGTTCCCCTCCCATCTCCTTTACCAGGAGGGCCCCGCCGAGGGAGGGGTAACGCATGACTGAACTCTGGTGATCGGTTACGTTCAAGGCATCGACCTTGTCTTTCAGCAGCTCGATATGGTGCTTGAACTTTTCCAGGTTTGTCCCTTTCGGAGGTCCTACCTCGGAGGTGACCACGAACTTTCCAGATTGAAGCGCGTTCTTGAATGCGGAAACCATGCCTTACCTCCCTGCCAGCATCCACTTCCCCGGCATCGGCTCTCCTTGGTGATTTCTGGGTTTCTGATATCTTCTCATGCTGTCCAGCCGGCCCAGATCCTTCAAGCGGTTGTAGATGAGGGTCCAGGCGCAATCCTTCATGGGGTCGATCTCACACTTACCGTTCTTGGTTCCCCCGCACGGGCCGTTGACCATCCCCTTATGACAGGAAGTGACCGGGCAGATGCCTCCCATCTCGCCGATGATGCACGTCCCGCACTGGGTGCAAATCTCGTCAAAGAGCCCCACGGAGGTCTCTTTACCGATGAACATGGTGTCCACGGCAGGGACAACCATCTTTTTCCCCTGCCGTGCTATGGTCTGGGCGCCGAAGGCACAGGACATGATGAGAAGGACGTCGGCCAGGCGGATCTGATCAGCGTAATCCTTGAGAGCCTGGCCTGTCAGGTTATCGCAGGCCACCGGAAGGACCACGTCGCCCGTGACCATCTTTCCTTTCCGGGTCAAATTATTCCGCATCTCCCTGACTTCAGGCTCTCCACCAGTCCGGGTCAGGGTGGTGCATGTACCGCATCCGATGATAAAGACTCGTCCGAGTCCTTCAAGGAGCCGGTCGATCTCCTGCTCCGGTTTCGGTCTGGTAATGGATCGGATCATAAGTCATCTCCTCGATGAATCTGTCTTTCGATGAATGAATTTTTTCAGAGGCGTTCTCACCACGTATCCAAACGCTCTTCCGCTTCCCTCATCGCCCTCTCAAGGTCGCACCTGAGACATCTTTTCGCCTCGTACCAAGCCTCCTCCTCACTGAAGCCTATCTCGACCTCACGGAAATCGCGGGTTCGCTCCTCAGGCTTCTCCATGGCCAGTTTGGCCCGTGGTTTTTCTTCCGTGGTCTCTTCTTCCAGGGCGAGCCCGCGGTCCACATGCAAGGGCGATTTTTCATCCACGATCGTCAGCCGGCCTTTCTCGCCCTGAAGGTAGCGGTGGATAGCCAGGGCTGCCCGCCTTCCTGAAGAAATGGCACGGATCACAAAGGTCGGGCCTGTGGTGAAATCTCCGCCTGCAAAGACGCCCGGAATATTCGTGGAGAGGGTGTTCTCGTCAACCTTGAGGCTCCCCCGCCACAAGGCCATCTCGAGCTGGCTGTCCTTGGAAAGGAACGATATATCCGGTGCCTGGCCGACGGAAATGATGACCGTCTCGGTCTCAATGAGTTGCTTAACCTCTTCGTCAAAAGCAGGATTGAAGCGGCCCTCCCCGTCAAAGACGCTCACACAGCGGACGAAATCAATCCCTGTGACGCGGCCTTTTTCATGGAGAATCCTCTTGGGGCCCCAGGCAGGATTGATGATGATGCCCTCTTCGAGAGCCTCCATGACCTCCTTCTCCCATGCCGGCATCTCGTCCCTCGCCTCCAGACAGAAGAGCTGAACCTCTTTTGCACCAATCCGGTAGGCTGTCCTCGCCACATCAATGGCCACATTCCCACCACCCACGACCACCACCCTGCCGCTCAAATTGAGTTTCATTCCTGTCTTGACGTCGGTGAGGAAGCTGAGGCCGTAATAGAGACCCCTAATCCCCTCCTCTTCTCCGAGGATCCCGATCCGTTTGCTCGCCTGGGCGCCCGCAGCAATGAACACGGCCTGGTACCCTTCCTTGAGGAGGTCGTTCACCGTATGGCCTGCGTCGATGGGTGAATCGTAGCGGATCTCCACGCCACAGCTCTCGATGTATTCGATCTCAGCCTGTATCACTTCCCTGGGGAGGCGGAATTCAGGTACTGCAAGGCCGAGCATGCCTCCGCCCGTGGGCTGGGCCTCAAACACCGTCACCCTGTAGCCCGTTTTGGCAAGGAAATAGGCGCAGCTCAGGCCTGCAGGCCCAGCGCCCACCACCGCTATCTTCTGATTCTGGGTCGTTGGAAAGGGCTCGGTGCGCCTGCTCATATGCTGCAGATACCAGTCGGCGGCATAGCGCTTGAGGGCCCGTATTGCCACGGGTTCATCCAGTTCACCCCGCCGGCATTTGAATTCGCAGGGATGGACACATATACGGCCGCACACCGCTGGGAAAGGGTTCCTCTCCCTGATGATGTCAACAGCCTGCTCGTATCTCCCTCCTGCGATCGCTGCCACATAGTTCGGGACGTCTATACCGGCCGGGCAGGCGTGCTGGCAGGCGGAGATGACCATGGAATCACAGGTGGCGCCCGCGCAATGGTGATCCAGGATGTGCTCCTCATACTCCTTGAGGAAGTACTGGAGGGTGGACAGGACGGGCTTGGGCGCTGTCTGGCCCAGACCGCAGAGGGAGCATTTCATGATGCTCTCCCCCAATTCTTTGATGGTGTCAATATCCTCAAGCTTCCCCCTCCCCTGGGTGATTCGCGTCAGGATCTCCAGCAATTGGGTTGTACCGAGGCGGCAGGGTGCACACTTGCCGCAGGACTCGGACTGGGTGAAGCTCAGGAAAAAGCGGGCAATCTCCACCATGCAGTTGTTCTCATCCATCACCACCATTCCCCCTGATCCCATGATGGAGCCGATGCGCTGCAGGGTGTCGTAATCGATGGGAAGGCTGAGGTACTGGGCTGGCACACAACCTCCCGAAGGCCCTCCCATCTGAACAGCCTTGAACTTTCGTCCCTTAGGAATCCCGCCGCCGATGTCGAACACGACCTCCTTGATCGTCACACCGATGGGAACCTCCACCAGACCCGTGTTGTTCACCTTGCCCGCAAGGGAAAATATCTTGGTCCCTTTGCTTTTATCCGTGCCCATCTCAGCGTACCAGTCGACACCATTCTTGATGATCAGGGGAACATTGGCCCAAGTCTCCACGTTGTTGATGTTCGTGGGCTTTCCATCCAGCCCCGCCTCGGCAGGAAAGGGGGGACGGGCACGGGGCATGCCCCGCTTTCCCTCGATGGAAGCCATGAGGGCTGTCTCCTCTCCGCAAACAAAGGCGCCGGCCCCCATCTTCAGGGAGAGCTCGAAATGGAATCCGGTTCCCAAGATGTTCTCGCCCAGGAGACCCAGTTCCTTCATCTGCTCGATGGCGATGGTCAGATGCTCCACAGCGATGGGGTATTCCTCCCTCACATAGATATAGCCGTACTCCGCCCCGATGGCATAGGCCCCGATGAGCATTCCTTCCAGGACAGCATGGGGATCTCCCTCGAGCACCGCACGATCCATGAACGCCCCGGGATCCCCTTCGTCCGCATTGCAGACGATGTATTTGGGCCGGCCCTGGGCCTGACGGGCAAACTGCCATTTGAGTCCTGTCGAAAAACCGGCGCCTCCCCGTCCCCTCAGCCGGCTCGCTGTCACTTCCTTGATGACGTTTTCCGGGGTCATGGCAGCGAGGGCTTTGACGATCGCCTGGTATCCGCCAGCGGCAATGCAGTGTTCGATTCTTGTGGGATCGATTTTTCCACAGTTGGCAAGCACCCTCTTGACCTGTTTGCGATAGAAGGGGATTTGATCCCGATAGGGGATAGGGTGTCCGGCCTGAACATCCTTGTAAGCAAGGCGATCGATGACCTTGTTCCTTTTGATAGACACGCTGACAATCTCAGCTGCATCGTCCGGAAGTACTTCCTGGTATTGAATCCCCACCGGGTCAATTGCCATGACAGGCGCCTTTGCGCAAAACCCATGGCAGCCGGTAGACCGGATTTCCACCAGCCCGGAGAGGCCTTGTCTCTTGACCTCCTCCTGGAGGGCGGCCAGAACCCCGGCAGCCCCGTAGGCCCTGCAGCCGGTCATGCAGACGTAGACCCGCGTCTTGCCTTTATCTTCCTGGCTCAGGAGTTTGTTGCGATACGCTTCCAGTTCGTTTATGGAGGATAGTCTTGCCATTCCTATTCCTTTTCGTTCTTTCCATACTGGTTCAGTATGCTGGAGACCTTCGGCGGTGATAATCTGCCGTAATAGGTCTTGTTCACCATCATCGTGGGAGCGAGAAAGCAGGCCCCAAGACAGGCGACCGTCTCAAGGGAGAACTGGTAGTCAGGGCTGGTTTCTCCCTCATCCAAAGAGAGTTCCCGTTTGACGAATCTAAGGATGCTTCTCCCTCCCCGGACGTGACAGGCTGTCCCCCGACAGACCTTGACGACATTTTTCCCTTTGGGGTCCAGGGAAAAACCCGCATAGAAAGTTACCACGCCCTGCACCTGACTCGGAAAAACATGGAGCGCTTCGGCCACAGGCAGAATCATCTCCGGAGGGATGTACCCGAAAGCTTCCTGGATCTCCTGCAGCACCGGGATCAGACCCCACTTTTCATCCTGATGTTTGTTGAGGATGGATCGAACTCGATCAAGATCTATCGCTTTGATTTCCAACGGCAACCCTCTCTATATTTTCTCTACTCTCACAGAAATGACATTGAACCCCTGTGAGGCCGCTCCATCGGGCGAGGAAAGGGAGAGAAGGGTTCTCACGTCATTACCCTGGAATG
>JAHECH010000395.1 GCA_024641835.1 Deltaproteobacteria bacterium | reverse complement strand
CCCCTGTTCGCGAACAAGCCAGAAGGTCCGCGCTTCTGAGGGACATAATCCCCTCCACCAGAAGAACCCCAAGAACCCACGCCACCACAGGCGAAAGCAGGACCAGACCCCCAAAAATTGCTGTAAGCAAAACCGAACAAAGCGAGAAGTACCAAGCCGCCGATAATCACTGCCCCGAGCTTTTTCATCTCCACACCTCCACTGAGTTATCGTGTCACCCAGGTGCCACATCACGGTTTTTAAAGCAAGCGCCATGCCAAAAAGAGAAGACTTACGTAACCACCTTAAATCGCGCTATTATTTCTATGTCTCCCCCTTTATCCCCCAAAGCGATTTTATGGCTAGTCTGGATAAAATGGATAAAAAGTATCCAACTGTCGGGATCAAATGGATAGTAAATATCCAGGCGATCGTCGGTTGATCGTGGTATGCGAGTTGGCTACGGGGCGATGACGCTGCCCCAAACCTTGAGCCAGAAAGCCCACAGTGCTCGCAGGATGGGGACTTCGAGGGAGGTTTCTATAAGCTCCCTGACTTATGAGGGGGAGAATGAGCATCCAAAGGAGAGTGAGATTGGAAGGATCCCGAAATTGATTCAGGCCAATCGTCATCTCCAGGTCGACGCGGGAGGATTGTGCCTTATAGGTGCCCATGATACGATCCCGCCACGAAAGATTGAATCCGCACTTTGAATTGATTTCGTCCGGGAAGACCGATGCATGGGTTTTCTTAGGGAGAGATCCACGCAGCTGAAAGGACCATAGAGAATATCCGAATTTTTTAAAAAAATACTTAGGATGTTTGGCCGTTTCAAGGCGGACCTGGAGGCAAGAGATGGTTAATCCAGGAGATGAAAAATATCTTACCAGGGACATCAGGGCGGTGACGTTTGATGCTTACGGCACCCTGGTCCAGTTAGACAAGCCCTACCACAGGCTTGTCCGCCATCTAGAACGTTTTGGCCTCAGGGTTCCCCACGACATCGCAAAACAGGTTTTCATGGCTGAAATGGCCTACTACCGGGAACATCACGTGGAGGGAAACACACCGGAGCAGCTCCTATCTCTTCGTCATCGGTGCGCTGATCTGCTTTTCCAGGGTCTGGACAGGGCTGGGTATCCATCCCGTTTTTCCGCGGATCAAAAGCTGGAAGTATTGATGAGGTCCATTCGATTTCGGCTTTTCGAGGATGTTCCCATGATCCTGCGATGGTGCGCCTCTAGAGGGTTCGCAACAGGTGTGATATCAAACTGGGACTGTTCTCTAAAAACCACCCTTGAAGAACTATGCCCGTCCTATCCGTTCAACTGCGTCATCATATCCGCCAGCGAAGGGATGACAAAGTCCGACCCGGGGCTGTTCCTCAAGGCCACGAAGTGCCTCAGCCTCAATCCGTCTCAGATCGTTCACATTGGGGACGAAGTAGACTCTGACTTTGACGGAGCAAGGGCGGCTGGATTTGTGGCCGTGCTGCTGGACCGTACCGGAGAGGCCAAGAGCCCGCCTGTTTTCATGATCAGGACCCTCGCTGATTTTCCGCGCATTTACGAGCAGATTCAAAACAACGCCTTTTGAAAAGAGCCTCCTCCTTTGAATTGATTAGAAACGTTCAAAAGTGTTTGCATGGGGCGGCCACACATCGAAAGGACTGGGGCCTCTTCTTGCGTTCCGAGGCTCCCGGGCTGGTCTTTTCTACGACTTATCTGCGAGGGAAACTTGCCCCCTCCGCCGTTCCCCTCGCCTGCGCTCGGGGCCGGGGCTTCCCCCACAGATAAGTCGTGAAAAGACGTCGCCCTCCCGCCAGTCACTCCAGAAAAGCCCCCAGTCCTTCCCGACATGCAGCTCGTTATAAGAGAGTCGCTTTTGTGAGCCCATCTAAACACTTTTGAACGTTACCAATTGATTGGGGCTTTTTTGAGCGGTTATGGGGGGATGCCCAGGTTTCTCAACGTCTTGTGGGTTGGTATCCCATTGTGGTCGTAACCCCGTTTCTTGTAATACTTGGCTCGAAGCTTTTCGAGGGGCACTGTACGGTCCTTGGGGTCTGATCTGCGGGTTTCTTTTAGAAGGCGGTCCGGCAGAGTGTCGTGCAGACGCCAGATCCCCTCGCGGGTATTCATGAGTCTCTCCAGGACGGTGATTCGGTCTCCGGCTCGCAGGTATTCCCATCGCGACATCTTGATGCCCGTGACAGCGCACCAGAAATCCTTGTACAAGCTGTAATCAATGAGAGGGATAGCGACCTGGGGGATCTCCTGCATGAGCAAAGCCAATGCTGGAGTTGGCGTGTACTTGGTAAGGGGTGGCTCCAAGAGATAGGCAAATAAGGTGAAAAGGCAAGTCTGCAGGGAGTTGACGCAGTTATTCAAACTTTCGAAAAACTTCACATAGTCCGCTTTGGCCCGAACAGCATGGGGACTGAGCAGATGCAGGAATACTTCTTGGCCTATCAGAAAAGCTGAGAGATGGCAACCACCGCGGTTGGCCACCGCATAGGCAAGACCATGTCCAAAGGCGCCTCGCGGGTCATAGCCGGCCAGCTCAAGCCCCTTCACCTGCATGGCAAAAGAGGTTCCCCCGTATTTCTCAGAAAGAGCCCTGGTGCCCATGGCCATTTCCCGGCCAAATCCTCTGCAGAGAGCTACGTCCACCAAGGCATCGGAGACCCCATCGGAAGAGCCGAATTTCAGGTTGCTTTGCACAAACCCCCTCTCGGTCGCCTCCATCACCCAGGCCAGGGTACCACCGGTTGAGATAGTGTCCATGCCCATTTCGGCGCAGATTCTGTTCCATTCGCTGATCTGCTCGATGTCAAAGATTCCCAGGTTGGAGCCGAGCAGGCATACCGTTTCGTATTCAGGGGAAGGGACCGTTTGACCTGCGAAGGTCCCCTTTTTTCCGCAGAGTATGGTGCAGGGCTTGCAGGTGTGGTGGCTGGTCTGGTGGGTTTTCTTTGTTTCTTCGCCGCTGATGCGCAAGGCATCGGTGTGTACACCATCCCGGAAGTTGTTTACAGGCAATATCCTCCCTTTGAGATTGAGGGCTACGTTGGCCGGGGTTCCGTACCGGCGGTACAAAAATCCGGTGACCTTGTTTTTGTTGATGTAGGCAGTGGCTTTCTTCTTCAGCTTTTCAAGTGCGGCTTGGTCTACAGGCTTTATTTTATAGGTCCCGCCCTTGGCCACGATCGCTTTGAGGTGCTTGGAGCCCAGAACCGCTCCCATTCCTCCCCGGCCCAGGAAGCGGTCTCCGGAGGCAATATTGGCGAAGCGCACCAGGTTTTCCCCTGCCGGGCCTATGACCAGAACACCTGCGCGCCTGTCGGCCAGCTTGGCCTGGGCAGAAAGGGTATCCAATCCCCAGAGATCTCCTGCGTCCTTGAACTCTACTCCTGCAGAGGTAATGAGGAGGTAAGTGGGTCCGGCAGCTTTGCCGTTTATGAGCAGCCCGTCCCAGCCTGCGGTCTTGAGATTCATGCCAAAGGGTCCACCGCAGGAAGAAGCAGCCATGATCCCGGTCAGGGGTGATTTGGTCACGGCGGCGAACCTCGCTGAGCAAGGGGCACCCGTGCCCATCAGCACGCCTGGCATGAAGGCGATGATGTTCTCCTCGCCCAAGGGATCCACCCCAGGCCGCATACGGTCATAGAGCAGCTTCAACCCCAGGCCTTTGCCGCCCAGATAGAGTCTGCGTTCCCTGGGTTTCACAAAGGTGACAAGAACTTTCTTCGTGTTGAGGTCGACTTCCAGTATTTTGTTGCTGGCACCCACAATTTCCTGCATGCCGATCACCTGCTCCTTTGAAGACTGACTTGGAAGGCCGGCTATTCGTAGGCCTCTTTCAACAACCACAAGGCATCGCTGTAGTCTACTTCGACGGGGTTGAACGTCAATGAGCCATCGTCTATGGCTTTTCGGGCAATGGTCTCCATCTGCTCTCTTAGGACTCCCGCCTCTTTGAGGGTTCGGGGCAACGCACAAAGCTCGAACAGGGTCTGCCTTAAGGCTTTGATGAGCTCGATGGTACGTCTTGCGCTTTGGGTGGCTGGAGTCCTGGCGTATTCCTCGGCACCTCCAAAGGGTAAGAGGAGGCGGGCTACATCGGGCTCGGTCTTCTCCAGGTTGTACTCGAAGGCATAGGGCAGGAAGATGGACATGGCTTGTCCATGGGGAACGTGGGCGACCGCACCGGTGGCGTGCCCGAGGCTGTGGACAAGGCCTACCATGGAGTTGGAGAAGGCCGCCCCTGCCAGGCAGGCTGCATTGGCCATGGCCAATCGACCCTCTTCGTCTTTGCCGTTTTTGACAACCTTGATCAGATTGTTTCTGATGAGATCGATCGCTGCCATGGCAAAGGCGTCACTGACCGGGTTCTTTTGAAGGCAGGTCGTTGCCTCCATGGCATGGGTAAGAGCATCCATGCCTGTGGCTGCCGTGATCTTGGGAGGAACAGTCACCGTCATCCGGGGATCCAGAACAGCCAGCCTCGGGTAAAGGTGCACCGAGGTGAAGGACATCTTGATGTTGCGGCTGGGATCAGCGATCACCGCCACATAGGTGACCTCGGAGCCGGTCCCTGCGGTGGTCGGAATCACAATCAATGGTTTCAACGGCCCGCGCAGGACGTCATGACCGGCAAACTTCAACAGGTCGTCGCTGCTTTCGCTGACCAGGATATTGACCCCTTTGGCCGTGTCAATGGGGGAGCCCCCGCCCACGGCAATCAGACAATCGCATTCGTTCTGAAGGTAAATCTTGGCAATCGTCTTGACGGTCTCGCTGGATGAGTCTGGGGGCACGTCATCATAAACCCCCCCGAGGCTAATCCCGGAGTCGGCAAAGGCGCTTGTCACGATCCGGACAAGGCCAGCTTCTACCACGCCCTTGTCCGTGATGATCAAGGGCCGCCGGGCATTAAGCTGGTTCAGCTCGTAGGGAAGGTTATCCAGCGCCTTTTTGCCGGAGGCTATCTTCACCGGATTGAAGAATTCATAGTAGGAAGGTAACATGACTTTTCCTCCTTTTGTTTTGA
>JAHECH010000394.1 GCA_024641835.1 Deltaproteobacteria bacterium | reverse complement strand
TCACAGGTGCAGCCTCTGTTTGAAGAAGGGCCGTTTCTCGTGGGGGAGACGCATGCTCTTGCCACAGCAAAAAAACGACGCCCCCTAATACCACCGCAAGGATGGCAGCAAGGTACCATCCCTTGCGGGATCGACGGGAAGCCGCGAGCGGTACGATGGGCTCCGTTCTTGCTGGCATCAGCCGTTCATACAGACCGAGAAGGTTCTTTTCATCCGCACCCAGAACTTTGGCATAGGTTCGGATAAAGCCTCTGACGAATACCGGATGGGGGAGCTTTCCCCATGCCTCATTTTCTAAGGCATCGATCATTTGCCTCCTGAGCTTGGTCACGGAGGCAACCTGATCGAGGCTCAGGCCCCTCTTCTCCCTTTCGGCCCTCAGCGTTGCTCCCAGGCCGGGGGAGCTCTGGACTGGCTCTTCCGGTCCTTTCGTCAGACCGGGCTCGCTTTGTATCTGATCTGTCTCTGTCATGATAGGTTAGGCCAAACGCCTTCGTTCATTCTTCGATTCTGCTTCTCTTCCTTTTAACCTCGGCCCTGAACTCCTTCGCACAAGCAGGGTGTGCACAAGCAGGGTGTGCACAAGCAGGGGGCTAGAAGTTTTCAGAGAGGATGCGGGTGTATGAGTTCTCTCTCAGTTCCTTGATCCAGGCGTCATACCTTCGGTTAATTTCCTGCCGGTACAATTCCGAATAAATAGCATCCTTCACCTCCTCAAGAGGCTTTACTTTACCGACCTGCTTCTGGGTCACCTTGAGAATCTGAATTCCCTTTGTGGTTGGAATGAGGCCACTTACCGAGCCCTCGGGCAGAGTATCGATGATCTTCCTGAACTGCGGGTCAAGCTGATCCGCATCAAACATCCCAAGATCGCCCCCATCCGCAGCGCCCGGGCCTTCAGAGAACTTCTTCGCCAGATCCCCAAAATCCTCGCCCCTTTTGAGCCGCTCCAGGATCTCTTCACCTTTTTCCTGAATCTCCTTGATCTCTCCCTGATCGTCGGGTCGTTTCAGAAAAAGGAAAATACCCGCTAAGCGGACCTTTTTGGCACTGCTGAAAAGCTTCTTGTTCTGCTCATAGTAGGCTTTGATTTCCTCATCCCGGATGATGATCCTGGACCTCACTTCGGACTCAATGAGCTGCATCCGTTCCAGTTCTTTTTTGATTTTTTCCTGGTACTTCTCCAGGGTGAAACCCCCTCTCTCAAGCTGGGCAATAAACTCCTCATCGCTCCAGTGGTTCTCTTCTTTGATCCTTTTGATCGTTGCATCCACTTGGTTTTTGGAAACCGTGATCTTGAACTCCTTGACCTTTTCCTCCGTGATCTTTTCATCGATCAGAAGTTCCAGGATACGGTGTTCAGTCTCTGCGAACCTCGCCCCCTCATTCCGTTTCAAGTCTTCAACGGAAAATCCCGTCATCTCCTTGATCCTCTTCTCCAGTTCAAGCTGGGTAATGACGTCGTCATTCACTACGGCTACGACTCTATTGCAGGTTTCTGCAGGAGAAACGGGAGTAGCCCACCCCCACAGCATGACTGAAAAGACAAGGATACCCCACGACCATCCCGTTCGGTTCATCTATCCCAGCTCCAAACTCTCTAAAACCTTATGATTGATCTTTACCGGAGTGGATTCCCTCAGATTTTTCAACCAGTTGTTGTAAAAGGCATCTTCTTTGGCGTAGAAGAGCTTTGCTTCGATTTCTTTCATAGCCTCAGGCAAGCTCTTCAATCCTTCAGCTTTTCTTTCCATCACCTGAAAAATATGAAAACCGTACGGAGTCTCCACCACTTCGCTGATCTTGCCCACGGGTAGCGAGAAAAGAGCCTTCTCCATGGATTCCTCAAGGTCCCCTTTCTCAATCCACACCCCCTCTTCGGCTCCAGGCACACCGGGAGGCCCGTACTTTTGCACCAGTTGCCCCATCTCCTCACCTGAGCGAATTCTGCTGAGGATACTCTCCGCCTCTGCCCTGGTGTGTGTCATGATCTGCCTGAATCGCACCATGGCTGGATGGGTGAACTCGTCCTGGTTGTCCTGATAATACCCTTTAATTTCATCGAAGGAAACCGGCTGAACACCTTCCAAGACCTTCTCCATGATCTTTTTCATCAGGAGCCGGCTTCTAAATGACTCCTTCCACTCTTCAAAGTCAATATACCCCTGAAGAAGGGTCTCCTGGAAATCCTTTTCAGAGTAATCCTTTTTGATATCTTTAACCGCAGCTTCCAGTTCGTCGTCTGAGACCTTGATCCCTTGCTGCTTCCCGTATCCCAGGATCAAGTAATAGTCTGTCATCTTCTTGACCAGGGTTTCCATAGGATGCTCCTGGCCTTCGACCATCACCTCTGTGTCCAGGGCAACGCGCCTCAAGTCCCTTTTTAATTCCTTTACAGTGATATGCTGGGTGCCTACGGTGATGACCACCCTCTGCTCTGGGTGCTCGAAGAGACCACACGCTGACAGGGCAAGGACTATCGCTGCCACGGGGCAGGCAAAGATTTTGAAAAAAGTTGACACCGCTTAAGACTTTCCCGGTCGCTGCCGGGTAACACAGACGGGACTGTCGATTTATATTTTTAAAATTTCACAATACCAGTTATGCAAGAAATTGCAACTATAATCTTAACTCATTAAAATTCATCAACTTCTGTGATCTAAGGACGCACAGAGGGTGTGCGGGGGGGGTCTCCCATCCCTTGCACCATTCGCCTTGCTTCCATGAGCCCTTGGAGAGGGGTCTGCTGGCCAACTTTCACCCTGAACTTCTTGTCTGATAAGAATTGAAATTTCTTGGGTTCTTTCCCCGCCATTCGAATGAGCTTTCCTGGGCTTACGGGCGTATCCGGACAGAAGGTGAAGACGAGCCCATCATGGGTCACGTCCAATCTCACAACCCTGATTCGCTTCAGAAGGAGCCTCACTGCCATCACCTGCATCAGGTTGGATACCTCTTCCGGGAAAGGCCCGAAGCGATCGTGCATTTCTCCCACCATCGACTCCAGATCGGGTTCTTCGTTCAGGCTTGACAACCTTCGGTAGAGATTCAGTCTCACGTCGGTATCCGAGACGTAATCGCTCGGCAGGTATGCAGGGATATTCACATTGATCTCAGGGTTGATTTCCTCACGCCATTCCTCCCCTTTCAGTTCTGCGATCGCCTGTTCAATAAGTTTCAGATAGAGCTCATAACCAATGGCTGAAATATGTCCGGACTGGGCATAACCCAACATGTTTCCCCCTCCCCTGATCTTGAGATCGTGAAGGGCGAGGTGAATCCCCGCTCCAAGGTGAGTAAAATCCATCAGGGCCCTGAGCCTCTTCTCAGCATCGCGGGTGAGTTGTGCTTCACTGGAGAGAAGGAGATAGGCATAGGCATTTTCGTCTGAACGGCCGACTCGCCCCCTGAGTTGATAAATCTGAGACAACCCGAAGCGGTCCACTTCACTGATGATAATCGTGTTGACCGAGGGGATATCGAGTCCCGATTCGATGATGGTCGTACAAACCAGGACATCAATCTCCCGACGAACAAAGCGAACCATGGTCTCTTCCAGGTCTTTTTCCTTCATCTGGCCATGGGCGACGGCAAGCCTGGCGCGGGGAACAAGCTTCATGAGCCGATTCGCCACCTGTTTAATGGTTTCCACCCGGTTGTGCACGAAGAATACCTGCCCGCCCCTGCCCACCTCAAATTCAACGGCCTTCTTGATGACTGCCTCATCATGCGAAAACAGGTAGGTTTCTATGGGAAGACGATCCTCCGGCGGCGTCTCGATGATGCTGAGATCCCGAATACCTGTGAGAGAGAGATGAAGCGTCCTTGGGATCGGAGTGGCTGTCAAGGCCAGGACATCCACCAGAGCGCGGAATTTCTTTAAAGCCTCTTTCTGTTTGACGCCGAAACGCTGCTCCTCATCTATAATCAGAAGGCCAAGGTCCTTGAAGCTTACGTCCTTTTGAAGAATCCTGTGGGTTCCTATGAGGACGTCCACCTTGCCAGACCTGGCCTTCCCCACGATGTCCTTCTGCTCCGCTCTCGTCTTGAACCGGCTCAGAACTGCAATTCTGATGGGATGGGAAGCCATCCTTTTGACAAAGGTTTCGTAGTGTTGCTCCGCCAGGACAGTGGTGGGCACCAACATGGCCACCTGTTTCCCATCCAACACCGCTTTGAAGGCGGCCCTCACCGCCACTTCCGTTTTCCCGAATCCCACGTCACCGCAAATCAAGCGGTCCATGGGCTGCTCCGATTCCATGTCTGAAAGCACATCTTCAATCGCTTTAATCTGATCCGGCGTTTCTTCATGCTCAAAAGTCGCCTCAAACTCTCTGAAGTAATTGTCCGGCCTTGAAAAGGCAAACCCCTGCCGATACTTCCTCAGAGCGTAAATCTCGACCAGCTGCTTGGCAATTTCCCTGATCGATTTCTTCGCCTTTTCTTTGGCCAGATCCCATGACCTTCCTCCCAGCTGATCCAGCTTGGGATCTGCCTCATCCGCACCGATGTACTTCTGAAGAATGCTGGTCCGATCCGCAGGGATATAAAGCCGGTCATTACCGGCGTACTCGATGACCACAAAGTCGTTCACCTTTTGCTCGATCTCCATTTTGCACAGGCCGCCATAGCGGCCTATGCCATGGTCCTGGTGCACCACCAGATCTCCATTCTTTAGCTGGCCAAAGGAACTCCAGGGCAGGCCTGCCCCCGCGCTCGGCGTCCGGGTTTTTGTGAGGGATCTCTTGGGACCGAAGATCTCGTCTTCGCTCACGACATAGATACCCGCTTCCGGCCAGGCAAATCCCTCTGAGAGACGCCCCAGGCAGATGCTGAGCCCCCGTCCATGGGAAACCTCGCTCCAGTGATTCACCACTTCGCCTACGCTGACCTGGTAGTTGCCCAGGATTTCCCTCAATCGGTTTGCCTGCTGCTCAGTCCTGCAGACGAGAACAACCCTGGCGCCCATCTTCAGCCACTTTGCGATCTTCTCTGCCAAAGGGACCATGGAGACCCTGCCCTTCCCTGCAAGG
>JAHECH010000393.1 GCA_024641835.1 Deltaproteobacteria bacterium | reverse complement strand
ATTTTCAGGGGTATCTTTCCCTTCCTTAGTGCCTTAGTCGCTAATACAATCCTGCTTCTTATGTTTCCTAAATTAGCAACCTTTCTGCCCAGCTTGATGGGGTAATCGAGTCTGCAAGCTAGGAGTGCTAAAGCAAAAAAGGGAAGCGAAGGCGACCGGCGCGTCCTATTGCAGGCCCCACCCTCGCGGGGCATAAGCGCTAACTTAAAGCATGGCCGCGGAAGCACGGAAGCTGTGGAGATGAGTGGAAACAAGGTTCACATCCAGACCAGAAGAACTTGAGCGATGTTGCAGCTTGGGTTGCAAAACAGGGGAAAATCAAGGCGGTTCCGGATTGGAAAAAGGCCGTCGATACGAGCTATTTGAAGGCCGTAAATCCGAAAGCCGTCGACCCGGGATTGTAAGACCAATGAATCTCACGGGGACGCGTTTGTTGGGAGGCGGATGGTTCAAGAAGGCGGGATTTGGGGGAATCAGGCGGGATTTGGTGGGATTTATCTAAGAAAAGCATGGGGATAAGGGATTTTAAACGAGGCCGCAGATCGTGTTGTTAATTTGAGAAAAATGGGTCGATCCGGGCGGTTTTTTGCAGATGGTTCAAGAAAAAACAATCAGCAAAAGGTAATTCGTGTGCTAAGTCGAATGCTATTTCACTAAGCTGTAGGTGCCCTACAGCAAAATGAAAGCGTGAGAGGTCGGTTACAACGCTTTGGAGTCACCTATCTTGTTACCAGCCTAGTCGAGAAGCTGGTAATTGACTCATCAACGATGACGTTGCTTACATCGCAAGATTGAGGTTGGTATTCGCCTACTGACGATTCAAAGATATAGTCGTCACTCTCCTCAACCTTCCGAAGGTGATCGATGTATTCTTTAGAGAAGCCAATGATCTTGAGTAATTGATATTTATTCATAGCTCCCTCCTACTTCATTAGGCTTAAGTCATTTCGGAATATGCAGTAATTTTCAGAAATGAAGATCTTGTAGATCGGCGTATTCTCGAAAACCCAGTACATCAGGGCCCAGAACCGCCTGATAACGCGATCGAGATTCTCGATGCCGCGCAAAGCGGTACAGCAAAAATTTAGGAAGGCTCGATAGGGAAGATGACACCCAGGGGCGAGGATTTGAGAATGGGATTGTGGGCCAGACTGCCCGCCCTGGCGCGACTCATCGGACACAGAGAGGATAGAACGAAGATATAGGAAATCAGGGTTGCCCTTGCTTATATTTGGAAGACCAGGTCTGGGCCAGGGACACGCACGTCTGCCCTTCCGATAACGGGTTTTATGTGGACCCGGAATACCCGGCGGATCTCTCTGTCTGAGATCGAAACCGATATGCGGCATGCAGGGTGATGCTCGCCCCTTTTCTTCTCAAAACGCCACCTCTCAGCAAATCTCGGGCTTGCTTCCCCTTACGTTCACAGCGGACCATACCAGCCTGGGAAGCCCTCGTCCACCGCAATCCTCCAGTCCTCAACATGCTGTGCCAGGTTTTCCCTTGACACACAACGCCAGGTTCCCCTATACTCCTCCCATCAGAAAGCGACTTCTTATCACCATCACCTCACCCACCTCACAGTGAGGGGCGCGCTGCTTGCGGCGCGTCTGCTTGCAAGGGCTTGTTAGCCTTTTAGTATTTCAAAGACATGATCCATTCAACAATTTGAGAAGCAGCGACCACGGGCGTACTGGCGTGGTCGGCATTTACAACCAGGTACTTGTTCCTGGGGTGCTTCGGAACCTTATTGAAAACATAGTTTTCCCCGTAGCGGTATATCCGGTCATGCGTTCCGACGACACAGAGGAAAGGCACCGGCTTTGGTATTGCCGCAGCACTCTTTGGCATGACCCCCAGCCCGTCCGGATCGAAAAACGAGAGGTAGATCTTTGCGGTCGTGCTGATAGTCCTGTGTTGTCCCTGAGGGTTGTCATCGAATGAAGCCGTCTCTTCGGCCTTTCCCTCCGCTATCATTTGGCGGGCTTTCGCAACACTGGCGCCAAAATTATCTAGATCGGGACAATGCCCAGGCGCGATCGCTATCACTCCATCTACCTCCCTGCCGGAGGCAGCGTAAGCTATGGAAGCATTAGCCCCAAAACTTTGGCCGGCGACAATGATGCGCTTCGCCCCTTTCTTGCGAAGAATCTCCACCGATGCTTCGATCTCCGAGAGGGCCGTTGGGTAATCGGCGTCGTACAGCCGTTTTAGTCCCCAAGGCATGACGGGCGTAATTACATTGAAGCCCTTGGCAATTAGCGCTTTTGTAAGACCCTGGATTGAGGGTGGACCTGCCCATTTCCCATGCATGAGAACAATACCGACCTCGGATTCATCGCACTTGGAAGTTGGTGTGGTTGTGCTAGCGGGCGTAGGTGCTAGAGTAAGACCGAACAACTTTTGGGCGTTCTTGAAAGCAATCTTCTCAGCAGCTTCGGGTGAGAGATCGGATAGCATACTCCTGAACGTAGCTATGCTCCTTTTGTAAGCTTCTGGGTTAACCCAGAATTCGGGGTGCGCTCCGTCGACGCCTATACCTACGATTCTATCTTGATATTGCTCGGAAAATACCTTCCACTCGGGGCGTAAATGTCCATTGCCATCTTCAATAGGATTCTTTACAAACCATGTGGACTTCTTGTCCGGTTGTGATGTGCGCCCGTAGGCACCGAAATGGTTCATGCCGGCCCAGTCGATGAGGAGGTTGGGATATTCCTCAAGGAGACTCTGGAGGGTCGCAAGGGCGGGCCTGCCACCATTATGCGCTAAAATAATGGTGGTGCGACGGCCATACTCCAGCATCTTTTTCAAAGAAGGAAGGGACTCCTCGTCTATCTCGTAGTGGATTGTCACCGGGACATGGTATTTCGCTGCCAGATCCAGGAACCTTTTCATCAACGGGGTATCGGCAGGGATTCTTATTGTCCCCGCCTGAGCTCCTGAAGAGAATGAATAAGAGTAATGACAGAGAATGAATTCCCCAATACCTCTGAAGGATCCAGTGCTGAGTTGGGATTCAGCAAATTGGAAGCTACGCTCCGCTGCCGTGTCAGGTTGCTCCCAACGTCTTTTATCGAGCAGAACCGGGCGCTGCATGCCAAAGAAAGGGATAATTCTATCCGGCCGCTTCTGGTAAAAGTCCAGTACAAGTTTTTCATCCGATATTCCCTGGCCTTGAGGCTTGTCTCTTTCATAGAAAACAGGCATCAGCACGGTCATCTGTACACCAGTCTCATCCATGAGCTTAATTAAATTATCCAAGCTTAGCCCTCTTGGAAGATGGTTGTGGACATCTATAAGCTTTAGATGAGATATAGGCACTGAAATAGATGTTGGCCTTGCGCAGGCCAATATTAGCACAGAGGCTGCAACTAATACGACAAGATGACGTAACTTCATATCTAACCCTCCTCATCGTACGAACGTATAGGGAGATCTGAGCCGCGTTTCGATATTATACCAACGAGCCCAGGATTACTTTGTATCCTCTGGGTTTGAAAAACATAAACTTGCTGTCCGTCCAGAAAACAGTTGCCTTTGAATGCAACGAACGTCAAATGCTTATCACTGCTTTGCTGCACCCAACAATTTGCCTGTGGTTCATCCGCTCTAACTACTCATAAGATGATAAGAACTCACTTTAGGATGAGTCGAAGATAGCATAAAGGGAGTTGAACTAAACCGCTTCGCGGTGGTTTCCCTTTAGGGAAATGTGCTCTTTGACAATTGAATAGCGTTTTGTTGGGAGACGCTCTCAAGTGATGGGGTTTCCAGACGTGGCCTCCTTTCTGTAGAAAGTAGGGTATCCAATAATCCCAAAATCTCAAAAAGGAGGCACACGTCATGGGACAATTATACAATCAAATGAAGATGGATTTGGAGCTAAAAAACTTCAGCCCCAAAACGGTCAACTGTTACTTGACCTGCATGGTGAACTTTGTTCGCCATCATGGTCGATCGCCGGTGGAGTTGGGCGAAGAGGAGATCCGCAACTATCTCCTCTACCTGATTAAAGAGAAAAGGGCCTCTCAGGCTTCCATCAATCAAGCCTACAGCGCCATGAAGTTTTTCTACGAGGTAACTCTGGGAAGACCTTGGAATGGGATCAGGATTCCTCGCAGTAAGATCCGCAAGAAACTTCCTGTGGTTCTCTCTCTGCAAGAGGTGCACTCCCTTCTTGCCTCTGCGGACAATCTCAAACACCGGGCGATATTGACCACGATCTACTCAGGGGGCCTCAGACTGGGGGAGGCCATACGACAGCCAAAACCACATCGGTGTACCTTCACATCACCGGAAGGGATCTTGCAAAGGTAAAAAGCCCCATCGATCTCTTGCCCAGCAATTAGAAGCCCACGGCATTGTCCTAGAGGCTTCTGATGCAAGGCTTTCCTGAAGTAGCCGATGTGTTTCGGGCTCATGGGCCAGCCTATCGGCAATCCCATAAGATGCCTCTGAGGCATCTGCAAGAGATCGGGGACGGCCATGGCGGGCAGGTGTCCCGAACAAGGGGGAGCAGATGGTCAGGTATTATGGTTATTACAGCAATGTCAGCCGGGGAAACCGAAAAGCGCAAAATGAGGATGAACGGATTCCCTCGGTTCTGGAATCAGGCGAATCCTCAAAAGAGCACCGGAAGAACTGGGCCAGACTGCCCGCCCTGGCGCGACTCATCGGACACAGAGAGGATAGAACGAAGATATAGGAAAACAGGGTTGCCCTTGCTTATATTTGGAAGACCAGGTCTGGGCCAGGGATCCAGAAGATTTATCCTGAGACATACCTTCAACACCAACATGAGGAAGGCCGGGGTGGAGCGAAGCGTGATCATGAAGATCACGGGGCACAAAACCATGTCCATGTTCGAAAGATACAACACCGTGGACAGGGACGATGCCCACAAGGCAATAAAAAGGCTTGATGATTATTGTCGGGAGGCAGATGGTTTAAGAAAGCGGGATTTCACGGGATGGGGCGGGACCTGGTGGGATTTACATAAGGGAAACAGCGACATGAAGGATTTTGTGCGGCGCTGAT